>JBHELW010000154.1:0-1587 GCA_046262915.1 Mycobacteriales bacterium
CTCGACTGGGCCCACGTCGCGCTCGGCCAGCTCGACCAGCGCCACTACGCCGAGCGCGCCGTCGCCTGCTACGCCGAGATCGGCGACCTGTCGGGGCAGGCGCGTGCGCTCAACCATCTCGGCTACCACGCCTACTTCGAAGGCGCCTGGCCGCGCGCGCGTCACTACTACGAGCAGGCGCGGGCTCTCTTCGAAAAGGTGGGCGACGACTGGCACGCCGCCATCGCCGCGAGCAACGCAGCGGAGCTCCTCGTCGAGCAGGGTCACCTCGAGGTGGCCGAGCAGATGATCACGCAGGCGCTGCGTATCTGGCGCGCGGCCGGCGTCATCCCGGAGATCGCGTTCGGCACGAGCTTGCTCGGCCGCGTCTCGGCGCGCGGGGGCCGCCTGGCGGAGGCTCTCGCGCTGCTGACCCAGGCGAAGGACGACTACGCGCGGGTCGGCGAGCCGCTGGAGGTGCTCGACACCGAGGCCCGCATCGCGGAGTGCCTCGTGTTCTCGGGCAGCGCGACCGCCGCCCTGCGTACGGCGGAAGACGTGCTGTCTCGCTGCGAGTCGGCCGAGGGGCTGATCGCAGCGGTGCCGCTGCTGCACCGGGTTCGCGCCTACGCCTACCGACAGCTCGGCCACCGGATGGCGGTACGTCCCGCCCTCGACGCGAGCCTCGCGGCTGCGGAACGGCGCGGCGCGCAGCACGACGTAGCGTTCGCGTTGCATGCCATGACGACTCTCGGCGCCGCGAACGACGCCGCCGAGGCGCAGCAGTTTGCGGCCCGCCGCGACGAGTTGTTCAGCGCGTTGGGAGTGGTTGCACCTCCAGTTGTGCCGACGAGCGACGTCGACGTCGCCATCCCCAGACAACGGGGTGAATCTCGCCGCCTGCGCACCGTGCAGTGACCGAGAGCACGCTGACCGAGTGGCGGTCGGCGCGACAGTCAGTTGACGATCGCGAGCACGAACCCGTCGTAGCCCTTGCTCCCGACGGTCTGGATCGCGGTGCCGGTGACGCGTGCGTCGCTCGCGATGATCTCCATGAGCTCGCGGTTCGCGCGTACGGCGTCGTCGGTCGACGCGGCGTTGGCGACCTCGCCCTCGCGGACGACGTTGTCGACGACGACGAGGCTGCCGCGTCGTGAGAGTGCGACGGCGCGCCCGAAGTACTCCGGCGTGTTGGGCTTGTCGGCGTCGATGAAGGTGAGGTCGAACGCCGCGCCGGCGTCCTCCGCGAGTGCGGTGAGCGTGTCGAGCGCGGGGCCCACGCGGATGTCGACGCGGTCGCCGACTCCGGCGCGGTCGACGTTGGACCGGGCAACGCGGGCGTGCTTGGGGTCGATCTCCAACGTGACCACCTGGCCGCCGTCCGGGAGCGCGCGCGCCAGCCAGATCGTGCTGTAGCCACCGAGGGTGCCGACCTCAAGAACCCGTCGCGCGTCGCAGGTGCGCGCGAGGATGTGCAGGAGCTTGCCCTGTGTGGCAGTGACATCGATGTGCGGGAGCCCGGCGTCGTCGTTCGCGTGCAGGGCCGCGTCCAGCGCATCGTCGTGCGGCGCGACGAGCGCGCTGAGGTAGTCGTCGACTTCGGTCCAC
>JBHELW010000155.1:0-4769 GCA_046262915.1 Mycobacteriales bacterium
CCGTTGCCGTCGGCCGAACCGTTCGTAATCGCACTGGCCGGCGACGCGGTGGCTACCGCGGCCACGAACCCCATCAGCGCGGAAACGACAAGACGGCGCATGGCGGCCCCCCGACGGTTGACGACGGCGCCATCGTAGGGCGCTCGTTCAGCGAAGTGGTGCGCGCGCGGCCGCGCGCGCCCGGACCGTGAAGGCTCGCGCGCGCAGCACGGGCGCTAGTGGTAACCGCACGACCACGTGCCCGGCTACGACGACGGTCGTCCCGTCATTGGCAACCCGCACCTGGTCGAGCGCGATGCCCGGCGCGTGCGCCGCGACGTAGCTGCGCACCTGCTCGGCGACGGCGGTCTCGTCGAGGGGCAACGCGGTTTCCGCAGCGCCGGCGTAGTAGTGCTGCAGGTCGACGGACTGCGCACCCGCCAACGCCGCCGCGTCGAGGGTGCTCGACAGGTTGCGTCGCGCGAGAAATACGGCGGACGCGTCAACGACGACCGCGAGCAGCAGCCCGGCGATCGCGACGAAGCCAACGACCAACAAGGTCAGTTGTCCGTCGTCGCGCGCGTCGCGCCGCGGCCACCGAGTCATCGCGCGCGGTACCGGTCGATCGTCTCGGTGTGCTCGACGCTGATCGGGATTACCGCGGCGGCGAACAGCGACCCGAGGACGGGCAGCCGCACGACGTAGCGCAGCCGGACCGTCACGGTCGACGGACCCGCGGCCGCGACGTCAGGTGGCGTCAGCGAGGTGTTGCCGACGATGCGCACGGGCTCGAGCCCGTCGCGGTCGAGGCCTTGGTCGCGCAGCGCAATGGTGATCGCGTCGTCGGCGCGGGCGCGCGCCGTGCTCGCGTCCGTCGCCGTCACGTACGCGCGACCGGCCTCGCGAGCGGCGGCCGTCACGCCGAAGGCGGCGCGCTGCACCTGGAACACCGACAACATGATGTAGACGAGCGGGATAAGGAGGAGGACCGCCAGGTAGGTGAACTCCACGATCGCGCTGCCCTCGTCGCGCGGCGCGCGCCGGCGCCTCGTCACGCGCCCTCCTTGAGCGCATGCGCGGTTACGTCGAGACGCACCGTGCGGGATGGCAGTACCGGCAAGAGCAGCATCGGCAGCGTCCCACGGACGCGCACGACGACGACGCGGCGCCCCGTTGTCTCCACCTCCTCGCAGGCGGCTTCGTCGTAGCGCAACGCGTCCGCGACCCGCGCCGACAGCGCTGCTGCGACGAGGTCGTGCGCACGCGGTCTCGCCGTACACGACTCGACGTCCGCGCTCGCGGCGGCGCGGGCGGCCTCCGCGGCGCTTGCGACCACGACGTTGCGCATGTGCAACACCAGGCCGACCTGAAGCACGCCGAGGAACAGGAAGATCAGCAGTACTCCGACCAGCACGAACTCGACGACCGCCGCGCCGCGGTCGCTCCGGCGCATTCGCGTCAGGCGCAGTCGGCGCCGGAGTCGCCCACGCCGATCGTGCACAGCGCACTGCGCAGGATGCCGGTCAGCGCATCCTGCGCGAAGGTCCACAGCGCCGCGACGATGACCGCCGTCATAAGCGTGATGAGCACCCAGCCCGGAACGTCGCCTCGATCGTGGCCACGAGCCGCGACGCGCAGGTGCAGGACGCGAGCCAGTGCGAGCAGCGTGAGCATGGTTCCCCCTAGGGAGCGATGAGCTTGAGGCCGTAGAACCCGGGGAAGAGCGCGAAGACGATCGTCACTGGCAGCACGAGGAAGACAACGGGCACGAGCATGGCGATCTCGCGCTTCCCGCCTGACTCGAGCAACCGGCGCTTGCCTGCCTCGCGCACATCGACGGCTTGTGCGCGCAGTACGTCGGCGAGCGGCGTGCCGCGCTCGACCGCGATGGAGACACCGTCGACGAACCGCGCGAGCATCGCGAGCGACGTGCGACTGGCGACGCCGTCGAGTGCCTGTACGAGCGATGCGCCAGCGCGCGCATCCTGCAATGCGACGCTCAGTTCGCTCGCGAGCTCGCCCTGACTGATACGGCACACGCGCTCGAGCGCACCGACCGCGCCGTCGCCTGCCGTGACCGCCAACGCCAAAAGCTCGGCGATCGTTGGAAACTCCGCGAGCATCCGCTCCTCGCGCCGCGTGACCTGCACCGACAGGTAACGGTCGCGTCCCAGGACGCCGGCGACGGTGAGCCCGACGCAGAGCAATGCCAGCGACACGGGGTTGGCGGAGCGCCCACTCGACACAGCGAGTACGGCGAGACCGAGCCCACCGAGCATTCCGCCGGCCCCCCAGAGCACTTGCTCGGCGCGGAAGTCCGGCAGCGTCATGTCGCTGCCGGCTTGCGCGAGCCGCCGGCGTAACGATGCGGCGCCGCCGAGCCAACGGTCGAGCCGTCGGACCGCATCGGCCAGAAGGGGCGCCACGATGCGCTCGAGCGTCGGGAACGGCGTAAGCGTGGGCGATGTCTGCGACAGCAGGCGTGACGGCTGTGGTGCGTCCCGCAAGTAGGGCGCGAGGCGTGCGTCGAGACGCGGGCGCCGCGCCGGCGGCGAATGAGTCACCGCAACGAGGAGGCCCACCCCCGCAAGCACCCCGGGCACGACTCCGATGGGAACACTCATCGGAGCACCCGCCGCTCGGTTGGCAGCCGCGCGATGCGCAACATGACGCGGTACGCGGCGAGCGATATCGCGCCCCCGATGAGCAGGACGAGCGCTCCGGTGGACGTTCGGTACGCACGTACTGCTTCGGGCCGGGACGACAAGAGCAGCAGCAGGAGCCACGGCGCGGCGAGTCCGAGGCGCGCCGCATTGACGGTCCAGCCCTGCCGCGTCTCGAGCTCGGCGCGGGTGCGCGCGTCCTCACGCAGGAACGCCGACAGCGTCCGCAGCAGCCGGCCGAGGTCGGTGCCGCCGACCTCGCGCGCCATCCGCAACGACTCGACGACGCGATCGCCCACCGGGTCGGCCAGTGCCTGCTTCAGCCGGTCGAGCGACTCCGCGAAGCGTCCACTCGCGCGGTAGTCCGCCGCGAATGCGGCGAATGCGGGACGCAGCGCGGTTGGCCCGCGACCGCCGAGAGCGCTCAGCGCTTCCGGCAATGCCATGCCGGCGCGGATCGCCGAGGCGAGGTTGTCGACCGCCTCGGGCCAGACGTCGCGGAGCTCGTTGGCACGGCGCGACCGCCGGCGCGCGACAACCCAGAGCGGCAGATACGCCGCGAAGCACGCGAACGCACCCCCGATGGCGATGACCTGCGACATGCCCGCGACGACGACGAAGACGACCGCTGCTAGCGCCGCCGAGGCGCCGACGAGCTGCCCCGGTGTCACGCCGACGACGCCGGCTTGCGCGAGGCGTTCTGCTATGCGGTCGCGCCAGGTCACCCGGGCGGTGACAGGTGCGTCCGCGCGCGAGCGAGACGACTCCACGATGAGCAGCGCGCCGAGCCCAAACAGGAGCCCGAGCGCGCCGCCCATGGGATCAGCTCGTTCCGCGCGTCGAGCGCGCGCTTCGGGCCGGCACCGTGACGCCGGCCAGCCGCACGCGGCGCGAGTCGCGCAGGACGTCGTCGGCGTCGCCAGCGCCAAGGGCAGGGGCAGACGGTGACGGCAGCTGGTACGCCGGTTGCGCGAGCAGCGCGGCAACGTCGTATCCGGCGCGGGCGAAGCGCTCTGCATGCGGTGGGAAACCATCCGCTCGCGTCAGCCGTCCGTCGGCGGTCCCGAATACGGTCGCGGTTTCCACGACGTCGCCTTCGACGCGACCGGGGACCGCAACGATCTCGCGTACGCGCCGACGTCCCGCCGTATCAGTCTGCAAGTGGACGACGAGGTCAAGGCAGCTCGCGACGGTCGGCACGACGAAGCTGTGGCTGACGTTCTCGCCGGCCAGGAGCGGCAGCGTGCACATCTTTACGACGGCCTCACGAGCCGAGTTCGCGTGGATGGAGCACATGCCCGGCAGGCCGGAGTTCAGCGCGATGAGCAGGTCCAAACACTCTTCCTGACGGACCTCGCCCACGATGACCCGGTCGGGCCGCATGCGCAGCGCTTCCTTGACTAGCCGCCGCAGTCGCACCTCGCCGGTGCCCTCCAAGTTCGGCTGGCGCGTCTGCATCGACACGACGTCCGCAAGCGGAACGCGCAGCTCGAAGACCTCTTCGCAAGTGATGACGCGCTCGCGCGCTGGGATCGCCGCGGCCAGACAGTTGAGCAGCGTCGTCTTCCCGGCCTGCGTGCCGCCCGAGACGATGACGTTCAATCCGGCTACGACGGCTGCCTCGAGGAAGCGCGCTGCCTGGGGCGTGAGCGTGCCCAGCTTCACGAGCTCATCGAGCGAGTTCGCGGTCAGCATGAACTTGCGGATGTTGACGGACCAGTGCATCCGCGTGATGTCCGGGATGACGACGTGCAGCCGACTGCCGTCAGGCAGCATCGCGTCCACGAACGGGGTCGAAAGGTCGACGCGACGGCCCGAGCTCTTCAGCATCTTCTCGACGAGGTCGCGCACCTGCGCCGCGGACAGAATCGTGTTCGTGAGCTCACTGCCACCGCGTCGCGCGACGAACACGCGTCCTGGTTCGTTGATCCAGATCTCCTCGACGGTCGGGTCGTCGAGGTAGGGCTGCAGCGGCCCGAATCCGGCGACGGCGGCAAAGACGGTCTCTGCCAAGTCGTCGCGGTTAGCGATCGGCGGCAGTGCCGAGACGAGGCTGCGTTCGTCGTAGTCGCGGACGACGTCAGTGATGATCTTGCGGACGCTCGCAACGTCTACGACGGGGTCAAC
>JBHELW010000156.1:0-1493 GCA_046262915.1 Mycobacteriales bacterium
CAAGAACACCGGCGACAAGCACGGCGGCATGTTGGTCGCGGGCACGTTCCTCAAGGAGTTCGTCCCCGACGGCGTGCCGTGGGCGCACATCGACATCGCGGGGCCGTCGTTCAACAACGACAAGCCCTACGGCTACACGCCGAAGGGCGGCACCGGCGCCGCCGTCCGCACTTTCCTGCAGTTCGCGGAGGACGAAGCCGCGCGCCCCGGCGGCAAGCGCCGCCGCTAGCCGCACGCTGACCCGGGGGCACCGCGTGACCGAGTCGAACACGATGGTGCTGGTCATGACCGACGTCCAGGGCTCGACGCGGCTGTGGTCCGAGGCGCCGGGCGCGATGGACGCGGCAATGCGCCGTCACCACGAGGTCGTGCACGCGGCGATTGACCGCAACGGTGGGTGGCGCCCGGCTGACCAGGGCGAAGGCGACTCGGTCTTCGCCGCTTTCGCGTCGCCCACGGCGGCCATAGCTGCAGTCGCCGACATCCAGGCCGCACTCGCGGCCGAGGCGTGGCCAGCCGGAGCCGAGCTGAAGGTCCGAGCGGCCATCCACGCGGGCGAAGTGACCAGGCGCGACGGGAACCTCTACGGCGACACGGTGAACCGGTGCGCGCGGCTGCGGGCACTCGCGGCTGGGGGCCAGTCGCTGCTGTCATCCGCGGCCTACGAGCTAGTCCGCGACCGGCTTCCCGACGAGGTCTCGGTCGCGGACCTCGGCGAGCACCGGATGAAGGATCTGGTCCGCGCGGAGCGCGTCTGGCAGCTCGACGTCGACGGCCTGCCGAGTCGGTTCCCGCCGCTCGCATCACTCGATCGCGCGCAGCACAACCTCCCCGTTCAGCCGACGAGCTTCGTCGGACGTGAGCGCGAGGTGGCGGAGCTCATCGAGCGGGTCCGCGAGCACCGGCTCGTGACCGTCCTCGGGTTCGGCGGCATCGGTAAGACGCGGCTGGCGTTGCAGGCCGGTGCGGAGCTCGCGGACGGGTCGGGGGACGGGGTCTGGTTCATCGACCTGATGAACATCTCTACGGCCGACCTGGTCCCGAGCGAGATCGCGACCGTCCTCGGCATTCGAGAGTCGGGCACCGGGCCTGAGGCCGCCGTGCTGGACTTCCTCGCCGACAAACGGCTGCTGCTCATCCTCGACAACGTCGAGCACGTCATCGACGCCGCCGACTTCATCGCCCAGCTGCTGCGGCACTGCCCGCAGGTCCGCATCGTCGCGACGAGCCGCGAACCGCTGCACGTGCAGGGCGAGTGCCAGTACGCGCTGCGGACCCTCACCGCGCCGACGGTCGGCACCGAGACGGCAACCGAGCTCGGAACCTACGAGGCAGTACGGCTGTTCATCGAGCGCGCGGTCGCGGTCCGAAGCGACTTTGCGGTGACGAACGACAACGCGCCGGCCGTCGCCGCCATCTGCCAGCGTCTCGACGGCCATCCCCTCGCCATCGAGCTCGCGGCGGCGCGGGTGAAGATGCTCTCGCCGGCCGCG
>JBHELW010000157.1:0-1465 GCA_046262915.1 Mycobacteriales bacterium
GCAGCACGCCGCGCGCGCGGTCGCGAGCGGCGTCGGCCCGTCCGACCAGCTCGTCGCCGTCGAGCACCGGCAGGACGAAGTAGCCGAACTCGCGCTTCGCGGGCGGGGTGTAGATCTCCAGTCGGAACCGGAAGCCCCAGAGCATCTCGGTGCGCTCGCGGTCACGAATGAGGTTGTCGAACGGCGAGAGCAAGGTCGTGCGTGGGTGCCAGTCACCGCGTTCCAGCGCGTCGAGCGTCGTCTCGTCCGCGGCGTGGACGTACCAGGTGTCCGGCAGTCCGTCGACCGCACATGCGATGAGATCACCGCTCTGCTCGAGTGCGCGGAGCACGCGCGGGAGGCCGGGGTAAAGCCCGCTGGTGAAGTGATGCGGGATGTCGCGGGCCCGCGCGATGCCGAGGCACCGGACCGCGCGCATGGTCGCCCGGCGCACCGCTTCGCTGTCGCTGAGCCGCTGCTGTCGGTATTCGCGCGGCACGCAACGTTCGGCGAGGTCCCAGAGGCGCCGCCCGCCGCGGCGCGCGGCAACGAGTGCCTTGCCCTGCACCGACAAGAAGTCGAGCATGCGGCCGACGTTGCGTTCGTTGGTCCAGCCCGACGACCGCCACGACACGTCGGACTGGTCCTCGAGCTCGCTCGCCTGCAGCGGCCCGCGCCGCCGAAGCTCGCGCAGGATGTGCTGGCGGAGTGCGGCGTTGGCTGCCACCCAGTCGCCGACCCGCCGTGCCCAGACACCGTCGCCGCGCGCGTAGGTGCGCATCCGCAGGTGGTGGATCGGCCAGTCTTCGCTGAGGACCAGCGACGCGGCGTGCGCCCAGTACTCGAACAGCGCGCGGTCCTGCTCGACGAGCGCGGCGACCTCGGTCACGTCGTAGCGGCCCAATCGGCTCCACAGCACGAGGAGGTGGGAGCGGGCGACGACGTTGGTGGGGTCGAGCTGGAGGCAGCCGATGCGCCGCACCAGGTTGAAGATGTCGCCTCGGTGAGGCGTCGCAGGCGGTCGGTCGGCGAGGCCCTGCGCCGTCACCGCGAGCCGCCGCGCGCTCTCGGGCGCTACGCGACGGGGCGATGGCGCTGTGGGCATGGCCGCGTGCCTATCACAGCCCGCCGACGCCCGGATTCGGCTGAATTCGACCGGAATATGGGGCCCGCACTACATGTTCTTTCTCATACCGCCGAGGGATCATCAGAGCCTCTGGCGCGTTACCCCAGCAGACGCCCCCGTTTGGAGCCCCATGTCGATCCGCCGTACCGGTCGCGCCACCGCTGCCCTGCTCGCCTGCGCCGCGGCTGTGACCGTCGTCGCCATGAACGTGCCGGCCTCCGCCGCACCGACCGCGCGCCAGTGGGCGCCGGCCGCGAGCGCGAAGGTCCACCCCGGCGTCCAGACGAACAGCCCCGTCGGTCAGTGCACCGCCAACTTCGTCTTCACCGACAGCAAGGGCAACACCTACATCGGCCAGGC
>JBHELW010000158.1:0-2219 GCA_046262915.1 Mycobacteriales bacterium
AAGGACTCCAGTGGAATCGGTCACGGTCGGTGAGGGGCGCGGCGTCGAGTACGCGCGTTACGGCGACGGCGACCCCGTCACCGTCTTCGGCCATGGCCTCGCCGCTGGGATCGACGAAACCCGACCGTTGGGCAGCGCAGTCGCGGGCACCAAGGTGTTCCTGCACTTCCGCGGCCACGGCGGGTCCGACCCGCCACGCCCAGCGGGCTGGTCCTACCGCGCGCTCGCCATGGACCTGCGCGCGGTGGCCGACGCGGTCGCGGCGACGCGCGCCGTCGGCGTCTCCATGGGCGCGGGCGCGCTGTTGGCGTTATTGGCGGCGACGCCCGACCGGTTCGAGCGCTGCGTGTTCTACCTGCCGGGCGCCTTGGACGCGCCGCGCACCGGCGCTGCGGTTGCCCGGCTGTCCGCACTGGCGGCGGCGGTAGCGGCGGGCGATGTCGCCGGCATCGCCGCACACCTCGCGGCCGAGCTGCCACCCGACGTGCGGATGGCGTCCGGCGTTCCGGCGTACCTGCGAAAGCGCGCCCGCGCGCTGACCGGTACCGCGGTCGCCGACGCGCTGCGGGCACTGCCAGCAGAGGTGCCGCTGACGGACACCGCGGTGCTACGTCGGGTCAGCGCGCCGAGCCTGGTTGTCGGCGAGGCGGGCGACGACATACACCCGGTGGAGGTCGCCCGGGAGCTGGCTGACGCGCTGCCCGATGCGCGGCTCGTGGTGTTCGACGAGCCCGGGACGCTGTGGCGACGGCGGGGCGAGGTGCGGCGGTTGGTGAGCGAGTTCCTCAACGCGGCGTGACTCAGTGCGAGTGCTGCACCTCGGGGAAGTCGGGGTTCGCCGGCTCCTGGCCGGTGAACTCGAAGACGGCTAGCTCCTCGGCGGTCTCGGCGTCGGGCGCAGGCGCGGTGGCGCCGCGCTCCTCGTAGACGTCGAGCAGCCCGGGCGCCTCGGACGGCAGCAGCAGCCGCGTGACGCCGACCGCGGCGGTCACGACGCGACCGTCCTGCGGACCGCCCTTGAGGAGCACGGTCGGGTCGTCGATCGCCGCCATGGCGCGGCACGATAGCGACATGGCGAGTGACACGCATGGTCGAACGCACCGGCTCGAGCTGGCGGACGCGACGCTGCGAGAGTGGGACGCGCAGGTGCTCGACGCGTCGCCGGAGGGCGTCGTCCTCGACCGGTCGGCGTTCTATCCCGGCGGCGGGGGCCAGCCGCCCGACCATGGCGTCCTGCTCTGGGGCGGTGTCCAGTCGCGCGTCGTCGGCGTGCGGCGGGGCGACGATCTGCTGCTCCAGCTCGCGGACGAGGACCCGGCGCCGGCGGTCGGCACGGCCGTGCGTGGCGCCGTAGAGGACGAGCGGCGAAGCGCACTGATGTGCACACACTCGGCACTGCATCTGCTGGCCGGCGTCGTGTTTCGCGAGTTCGGCGCGCTAGTGACCGGCGGCAACATGGAGCCGCTGTCCGGGCGGCTCGACTTCGACCTGCCGGAGATCCCGGACGGCTTCAAGGACGCGATTGCCGCCGCCTGCGCGGAGGAGGTCGCGCGCGATCGCGCCATCGTTGTGAGTAACCACCCGTACAAGGAGGCGATGCAACTACCTTCCATCATTCGTACGGCGACCAACCTGCTGCCACCCGACCTGACCGAGGTGCGCATAGTCGACATCGTCGGACTCGACCAACAGGCCGACGGCGGCACGCACGTCGCGTCGACGCGGCAGATCGGCGCGATCGACGTCGTCAAGGTCGAGAGCAAGGGCCGCGCCAACCGCCGCCTGCGCATCGCCCTCCGCTAGGACGCGCGGCCTGCGCATCGCCCGCCGCCAGCAGGCCCTCGCAGCCCAAATCCCTCGTCTGGGTGGCGAATGTTGCGAATACGACGACAAACGCCACCCAGACAAGCCGGCTGGCGAGGTCAGGACGCGCGGTCGATGGTGAACAGCTCGAGGTCTACGCCGTAGTAACGGTCGGTGCTGCCGTGGTGGGTCATGCCGAGGCGATCGCACACCGCGAGCGAGCGCGCGTTTTCTGAATAGACGACCGCGAAAATGCGATCCAAGCCCACCGTCTGAAATCCATGGTCGAGCGCCGCCGCGCCGGCCTCGGTCGCATAGCCGTTGCCCCAGTACGCGCGGCCGAGATGCCAGCCGACCTCGACCTCGGTCGGCTCGATGTCGGGGAACGGGTTGAGGATCACCGCGCCGACCAGCAC
>JBHELW010000159.1:0-2480 GCA_046262915.1 Mycobacteriales bacterium
TGTCGCAGGCCTCGCTAGATGGCCTACGCAGAAATCCGCTCCGCTCGAGGAACGAAGAAAGACTCGATCGACCCAGAACTGCCGGTCTCGACTCCACAGTCTGCAGTTGTCAACGACTCCGCCGCGGCTCCGGCGTACCAACGCGAACGGACCCACGACTTCAACGTCTGAAGTCGCGGATCGGCGCGTTGGCAGGGAAACTGAAGCGGCTGAGCCAATGCGGGTCAAGATCCCAAAGATCACAATTGTCACACTGGTAACAGAGCGTGACGACGCAGCGTGGCTGCGCGTCCCGCCGTGGCTGCGCCACTAACGTGCAGTCGACACTCGTCGAGGGGCTGGGGATGACGGACGAGTCTGCGCTGGCCGAGGACGTGCTCGCCCGCTACGTCGATCCGGCGACTGCCCAGTTCGACGCCGCGTTGGACGCGGCCGACCTCGACGAGACGACGCGGCGGACGCTGCGCTTCTGGCACCGCCAGTCGCTGCGCGGCGTGCGCGACTATGCGGCGCGCGTCCTGCCGCCGATGTTCTCCACCGTCGCCGAGGCGCAGGCCGACGCCGAGCGGCGCACAGCCGACGCCGCTGCTGCCCTCGCGGCGGCGATCAAGGTGACCGAGTACGACGAGCCGGACGCGCCCGCCGTAAACGCTCCGGCAGGCGACGAACACCCCGCGCGCACGATCGTCGCGCGCCTTGCGTCCGGCAGCTGATGACGACGCTGCGCCTGCTGCCCGAGCTTGAGGAGTCGCTGCGCCGGCTACCCGGCGTACAGGCGGTGCGCGTCGTGACCGGCCCCGACCGCGCGCCGACCGAGGTGCACGTGCTCGCCGGCCGCGAGAAGGCGCCGAAGCAGCTGGTGCGCGACATCCAGTCGCTCGCGATGGCGCAGTTCGACCTCGACATCGACCATCGCATCGTCTCGATCGTGCAGTTCGACGAGAACGAAGCGCCGGGGTCTGTGCGTCAGCGCGCGTTTATCGCCACCATCTCCGCGCGCGTCGCAGGCTTGGAGGCGACGGCCACTGTCACTCTCGCCGCCGAGGGCAAGCTCTACGAGGGCGTCAGCACCGCACCCGCGACCGCCAACAGCCGCACGCGGCTGATCGCGCGCGCGACGCTGAACGCCGTCGCGCAGCTGCTGCCGATCGGTGCCTGCGACGTCGAGCACGCGCAACTCGTGCACGTCGGCGGCCGCCGCGTCGCGGTGTGCGTCGTACAGCTGCTCACCCCAGACGGCGAGCAGGCGCTGACCGGTTCCGCGCTGGTGCGCGACGACGAGTCGGACGCTGTCGCGCGCTCGGTTCTTGACGCGCTCAACCGCCGGCTGGCCGGGTAGCCCCACCCGGCGACCAAGTCGGGTCACGTGCTGCTGTGCCAGACTTGGTCGGACGCCCGCCAGTACGCCGGAAGGACCCCGATGGCCAAGAAGTCCCGCAAACGGCGCAGCCGCGCGAAGAGCAAGGCCAACCACGGAAAGCGCCCGAACGCCAGCCGCTAGCCCGTAGCTAGAGCGTCGAGCGGAGCCAGGCGACGGTCTGCTCGATCCCGGTCGGCAGGTCGGTCCACGGTGCCCAGCCGATCGCCTTCGCCGCGCTCGCGTCGAGCGCGATCGCGCGGGCGTCGCCGGTGCGGGCCGGCGCGAACGCCGGGTCGTCCGGCGCCCCGACCGCCTTCGCGACGAGCGTGTGCAGCTCGCGGTCAGTCGTCTGGACGCCGGTGCCGATGTTGAAGCGCTTGCCGGCGCCCTTGGTCCCGCTCGCCTTGACGAACGCGTCGACGACGTCGTCGACGTAGACGTAGTCGCGGGTGTTGCCGCCGTCGCCGAACACCTTGGTCGCCTCACCCGCGAGCATCTGGCCCGCGAAGATCGCGACGACCCCGGCCTCGCCGTGCGGGTTCTGCCGCGGGCCGTAGACGTTGGCGAGCGCGAGGGAGGTGTAGGCGAGCCCGTGCATCTTCTCGAACGCGTGCAGGTAGAGCTCGCCGGCGCCCTTGCCCGCGGCGTACGGCGACTCGGGCGCGAGCGCGGTCCGCTCGTTCACCGGCAGCTTGTCGCGCGACCCGTAGATCGACCCGCCGGACGACGTGAAGACGACCTTGCGTACGCCGGACTCCACCGCTGCCTGCAGCAGGTTGACCGTGCCGAGCACATTGACCTTGGTGTCGAGCAGCGGGTCGCGCACGCTCACCCGCACGTCGATCTGCGCGGCGAGGTGATAGACGACTTCGGGGTCGGCCTTGCGCAGGATCTCCGGGAAGCGCGACTCGCTGACGTCGGAGCGCACGAAGGCGAAGGCGCCCGGCCGCTCCTGCTCGTTGACCAGCCGCGCATCGTGCAGGTTGGCGAGCTTGCCGGTCGACAGGTCGTCGACACCGGTGACCTCATGGCCTTCGGCGATCAGCCGGTCGACGAGGGTCGCGCCGATGAAGCCGGCAGCGCCGGTGACGAGGACGCGCATGGCGGCGCAGCCTAACGG
>JBHELW010000160.1:0-30080 GCA_046262915.1 Mycobacteriales bacterium
AGCTCGTTTATGTCGAACTGACCGTCCGCATCGGTGAAGAAGACGAATTCTTTCTGGCCCGAGGTCAGCCCCGTCCAGACCGCCGCGCCGTAGCCGAGGTTGACCGGGTGCTGGACGAGCCGCACCTCGGGGTACGTCGCCGAAAGGTTGCGGACAACCTCGGCGGTCCGGTCGCGGCTGCCGTCGTCGACGAGGACGATGTGGTCTGCGACATCTGACGGAATCAATGCAACGGTGCTCGCTAGCGTCTTTGCCGCGTTGTAAGCGGGCATGACGACGACCACCGTCTTGCCGTCGACCGCCATCTGCCTGTTAGCGCCCCGTCATGCGACCCGCGCAGCCACGTCCCGGCCACGAAGGTACTTGCCGACGCTGCTGGTAGTGGCCGGCATCGAAGCGGGGGCGGCTTCGCCACGCGTGTGTACGGCGACCGCGAGGACGAGCAGCTCGAGCACGAGCGACCACTCGTTGAAGAACGACAGCTTGTTGACGAGGTGGAACGTTGCGAGTGTGAACGCGGCCCCGAGGACGAACCCGGCCGCGGTGCGGGGCAGCCGCCACATCGCCAGCGCGAGCGCCGCGAGCGTGACGAGCGGGACGAGGACGAACGGCGGTGTCATGTGGTGCATGAGGGCGAGCGAGTAGAGGCTGAGCGCGTCGATGCGCGGAGCAACGTGCAGGTTGAACGTGAGCGTGTCGTGGACGAAGTCGCCCGGGCCGGCCAGGAACCAGGGCAGCAGGAGCAGCACCGCCACGCCGAGTGACTGCAGCGTCCGGCGTACGCCGAACGCCGGCCACCACGCGGCCAACGGGACGAGCAGGAACATGTGCTGCTTGGTCGCGAGTGCGACGGCGAACGCGATGACCGCGACCAGTTGGTGACCCTCGACGACCGCCCACACCATGAGCGCTAGCCAGAGGAAGAGCAGCGGCTCGGTCCAGGCCTGCTCCAGCCGGAAAAGCACCTTCGGAAAGATGAGTGCGACCGCGGCGAGGAGTGGCGCGATGTCCCGACGGCTCACGCGCAGGACGAGGTAGGACGCGAGCCCACTCGCGGCGATGTAGGCGTAGCGCACGTCACCGAACAGTGCGTGGAACGGCAGCTGCGCGACCGCGGTCATCGGGAGGTAGGGGTAGACGTCCTTGACGTCGGGTGACCCCGGCGCGGCGAGGCGGTAGACGTCGCCACCGTGCGCGAGGACATGTGCGCCCTCCTGCAGCAGGTACCAGACGTCGATGATCGGCCGCGGGCTCGCGTGGATCATCGCCACGCCGCCGAACGTCATCGCGATGAGTACGCCGGGCCAAACGAGGCGCTGCCAACGTGGCACGCCGACCCACCACGACGCGACGAGCAGCGCCGCGACGAACGTCAGCACGCGCGCCGTGAGCCAGGAGGAGCCACCGGCGTAGATCCCGGCGCGGTACGTCGCAGCGATCAGAACGCCGAGTGTCGCCACGGCGCACGCGGCTGTCGTCGCCTGCAGCAGCCCAGTTCTCGCGACCACGACAGCGGCCAGGAGCGCAAGCCAGGCGAGCACCGCGAGCTGTAGCGCCGGCTCGGTAAACGCGCCGTTGTTGCCGGCGATGGCCATGCCGAGCAGGACCCATGCGGCCATTGCGGGCAGCCGCGGCCCCACGACGGCGAGACGAGACGCCGGCGTGGAGCGCTCAGGCAGTGGTGCCGCCGGCGATGAACTCTTCGGTGAGCTGGCGGCAGATCTCGTCGCGGTATTGGACCGGCGGGGACTTCATGAAGTAGCTCGATGGGCCGAGCAGCGGGCCGCCGATGCCGCGGTCGAGGGCGATCTTGCAGCAGCGCAGCGCGTCGATGACGACGCCCGCGGAGTTGGGGGAGTCCCAGACCTCGAGCTTGTACTCCAGGTTGAGCGGGACGTCACCGAACGCGCGTCCTTCGAGCCGCACGTAGGCCCACTTGCGGTCATCGAGCCAGCTGACGTAGTCGGACGGGCCGATGTGCACGTTGGCCTTGCCGATGTCGTGCGACACCTGCGACGTGACGGCCTGCGTCTTCGAGATCTTCTTCGACTCGAGCCGGTCGCGCTCGAGCATGTTCATGAAGTCCATGTTGCCGCCGACGTTCAGCTGCATCGTGCGGTCGAGCTGGACCCCGCGGTCCTCGAAGAGCTTGGCCAGCACCCGGTGGGTGATGGTCGCGCCGACCTGGCTCTTGATGTCGTCACCGACGATCGGCACCCCCGCGGCCTCGAACTTCGCCGCCCATTCCGGCGTGCCCGCGATGAACACCGGCAGGCAGTTGACGAAGCCGACACCGGCGTCGATCGCGCACTGCGCGTAGAACCGCGCGGCGTCCTCAGAACCGACCGGGAGGTAGCAGACCAGGACGTCGGCCCGAGCCTCGCGCAAGGCGGCGACGACGTCGACAGGGTCGGCATCGCTCTCGTCGATCATCTCGCGGTAGTAGCGGCCGAGGCCGTCGAGGGTGTGACCGCGCTGCACCTCGACGCCCAGCGGCGGGACGTCGGCGAAGGAGATCGTGTTGTTCTCGCTCGCCCGGATGGCCTCGGAGAGGTCGCGACCGACCTTCTTCCCGTCGACGTCGAAGGCCGCCACAAACTCGATGTCGCGGATGTGGTAGCCGCCGAGCTCGACGTGCATGAGCCCCGGCACCCGCGACTGCGGGTCGGCGTTGCGGTAGTACTCGACGCCCTGGACGAGCGACGAGGCGCAGTTGCCGACGCCGACGATGGCGACTCGGACCGAGCCCATGAGCTGCTCCCTTTTCGGTGGTTGGTGAATCACGCGGGGGTCTTGCGCGGCGAGGACTCGCCGCGCTCCTTGACGATCAGTTCGTTGAGCCAGCGGACCTCACGCTCGACCGACTCGAGGCCGTGGTTCTGCAGCTCGAGGGTGTATGCATCCAGCCGCTCCCGGGCCCGGGACAGTGCCGCGCGGAAACCGGCCTGCCGCTCCTCGAGCCGGCTCCGCCGGCCTTCGAGGATGCGCAGCCGGGTCGCGGCGTCGGTGTGCCGGAAGAACGCGAAGTGCACGCCGAAGGTCTCGTCCTCCCACTGCGAGGGACCCGCCTCGGCGAGGAGCTCCTGGAAGCGTTCCTTGCCTTCGGCGGTGAGCTTGTAGACGACCTTGCTACGGCGGCTGCCCACGCCCAGCACGTCGCCGGCGTCCTTCGCGATCCAGCGCATCGACTCGAGCCGGTTCAGGCAGGGGTACAGCGAGCCGTACGAAAAGGCGCGGAAATGGCCGAGCAGCGTGTTCAGGCGCTTGCGCAGCTCATAGCCGTGCAACGGCGACTCGTGCAGGATGCCGAGGATCGCGAACTCGAGCACGTGATCCCTTCGGCGTCGGCCGCGATATGCCGCGGCAATGCATCTTCCCGATGTATCGGTCCGATACGTCGCAGACTAGAGCCCCGGCACGCTCGGGTCAATCCCGAGCGCCGGGAACCTCCGGCGTACTCTGCGGAGCCATGCGCTCCCGCCGGGCGGTCATCGACTACGCGTTGGCGAAGCGTGCGACGCTCGGTGACCTCTTTGGCGGCCGCGCGACCGTCACGGATGTGTGCGACGCGCACCCCTACCTGCTGCGAGCAGCGAAGTATCGCGGTGAGACCACGGCGCAGGACTGCCCCGTGTGCCGCCGCGAACCGCTGACCCACGTGACCTACGTCTACGGCGATGAGCTGCGCGACGCGGCCGGCGGCACCCGGACGACCGCGGAGCTGGCCGAGATGGAGTCGCGCTACCGCGAGTTCGCGGTGTACGTCGTCGAGGTCTGCCGGCGATGCGGCTGGAACCACCTGCACACGTCGTACCTCTTGGGCGCCGCGGCAGCGGCAGCGGGGCCGTCGAAGCGCACCGGCAAGCAGCGGCAGGCCGGCCAGGCTTGACGACAGCTACGACGCGCCGACGGCCGCGCGGCCGCTGGCTCGCTTCCCGATGGGCGCGACTGACCCCGCGTGGGCGTCGCGTGGTGATCGGTGCTGTTGTGGCCCTCGTCGCGGGGTTCTTCGCGCTCGCCGGCGTGGTCTACTCCGCCGCCCGCGTACCGCTGCCGGACTCCATCAACACCGAGCAGACAACGGTTGTCAGCTACGCCGACGGCAGTCGCTTGGGGGCACTGCAGGGCGCTGAGAACCGAACGGACATCGCACTCGACAAGGTCCCGGAGCACGTCCGCAATGCGGTGCTCGCGGCGGAGGACCGCACGTTCTATCACCACCCCGGGGTTTCGCTGAGCGGCATCGCCCGCGCGGCGTTCAACGACGTCTTCCATCGCGGAAAGCTGCAGGGCGGGTCGACGATCGACCAGCAGTACGCGCGCAACGCCTACCTCACCCAACGGCGCACGTTCTTGCGCAAGGTCCGCGAGAGCGTCATCGCGCTGAAGCTGAACCGCAAGTACTCCAAGGACCAGATCCTCGAGTTCTACCTCAACACCATCTACTTCGGTCGCGGTGCTTACGGCGTCGAAGCCGCGGCGCGCACGTACTTCGGGGTTCCGGCGAGTCGGCTCACCGTCGAGCAGGGTGCGGTGCTCGCGGCACTGATCCGCGCGCCCGAGAGCGGGGACCCGGCGGTCAACCGCGAGCTAGCGGAGCGGCGGTGGCACTCGGTGTTGGACGGCATGGTCTCCGCGGGCTGGCTCGCGCGCGCGGACGCGGACGCGGCGCGCTATCCGACCTATCGCCCGCGCGGCGCGGGTGGCAGCAAGGGCGGGCGCCTGGCGGGGCCGGTTGGACACTTGCTGGAGAGCGTGCGCAAGGAGTTGGAGGCCAAGGGGTTCACCGCGGCGCAGATCTACACGTCGGGGCTGCAAGTCACAACCACGCTCTCGCCGGTGGCGCAGCGAGCCGCGGAAACGGCGGTACAGGATGTCCTCGACGACCCCGCCAACGACCCGGAGGCCGCGCTCGTCGCGATCCAGCCCGGCACCGGCGCGATCCGGGCGATGTACGGCGGACGCGACTTCGTCAAGCGGCAGTTCAACAACGCGACAGACGCGGTGCGCGAGCCCGGGTCATCGTTCAAACCGTTCGTCCTTGGGGCCGCGCTCGACGACGGGATCAGCCTGCGCACCCGGTTCGACGGGCACTCACCGAAGGAAGTCGCGGGCTATCCGAAGCCGATCAGCAACTTCAACGACGAGCAGTTCGGCAACATCGACCTCGTGGACGCGACGGCGCACTCGGTGAACACCGTGTTCGTGCCACTCGCGGTCGAAGTGCATCCGTCGAAGGTGGCTGACTTCGCGCACAACGCGGGCATCCCCGACTCCGTGAAGCTCACGGAGCCGAATGGTCAGACCGCGGCAGGCATCGCGCTTGGCATCTACGGCGTGCACCCGATCGACCAAGCGGCGGCGTTCGCGACGTTCGCCGACCGGGGGCGCGCAGCGACGCCGTATCTCGTCGAGACGGTTCGCGACCGGCGCGGCAAGGTGCTGTTCCGCGCGAAGGCCAAGACCCATCGCGCGTTCGACACCGCCGTCGCGGACGACGCCAACTACGCGATGCAGCAGGTGATCGAACGAGGAACCGCGACCGCCGCGAAGCTCGACGGTCGGCCCGCGGCGGGCAAGACCGGGACGACGCAAGAGTCGACGAACGCGTGGTTCTGCGGGTTTACGCCGGGCCAGCTGAGCGCCGCGGTCTGGATGGGCTACGACAAGAACCGCAGTCTGCGAAACGTGCACGGCGTGCCGAATGTCACCGGCGGCACGCTGCCGGCTCGCATCTGGAAGCAGTTCATGGATGCCGCGCTCGAGGGAGCGCCGGTGAACCAGTTCGCGCCGCCCGCATTCCGTGGTGAGACCAACCGACGCGGTCCCGCGCCGCCCCCGCGGTCGAATGAGCCGCAATCGCCGACCGGCGCCGCCTCGGTGCCGTCAGAGGTGCCTTCGGAGCCGGAGTTCACCCCACCGACGCAGCCACCGCCGCAAAGCTCTGAGCCGCCGCAGAGTTCCCCTCCGCCGCAGCAGAGCTCGCCACCACCACAGTCCACAAGCCCGACCGCAGCGGCGACGCCATGACGACCGGCATCGTCCTGCCGTCGCGCGAGGCACCGATCGTGCGCGGCGCCACGACAGTGATCGGTGGCCCCGTCGGGGGTCACGCGCGCATCGGCGAACGACGCTTCTGGACCCCGCTGCGGGTCGTGCTCGCGCTCACCGCACTGACGTTCTCGCTGGGCTACTTCCAGAAGGCCCCGTGCCGTACCCATCCGTGGGCACATGGTTACCAGAACTCGCGGATGTGCTACTCCGACGTCTTCGCCCTCTACTACGCCGAGGGCATCAACGAGCACAAGACGCCCTACGTCGACCACCCCGTCGAGTACCCGGTCGTCATCGGCGGGCTCATGTGGGCTGCCGGGCAGGTCGTGAAGACACCGCAGGCGTTCTTCGACGTCACCGCGGTGATGATGGGACTCGCCGCGCTCGTCGCCGCGGCGACCGTCGTCGTCTGCGCCGGCCGGCGCCGACCGTGGGACGCCGCGATGTTCGCGGTGTCACTTGCGCTCTTCTTCCACGGGTTGACGAACTGGGACCTAGCGGCGGTCGCCTTCACCGGCCTCGGCCTCGCGAGCTGGGCCCGGCGAAGACCGGCGACGGCCGGAGTGTGGTGGGGCCTCGGCATCGCGACGAAGCTCTACCCCGTGTTCTTCGCCGTGCCGCTCGCCGCACTGTGCTGGCGCGCCAGGCGCATGCGGGCGTTCCTCGTCGCTGCCGTCGCGACGGTGATCACCTGGGCCGCGGTGAACCTGCCGGTGTTCATCGCGGCGCGCGAGGGCTGGGCGCGGTTCTACGTGCTGAGCCGTAACCGCGGCGCCAACTGGGAGTCCCTCTGGTACATCCTCGAGAAGGTGCGCGGGAAGTCACTCGACCCCCGCGGCGGCGTGTCGCATCTCAACCTCGCGGTGACCATTGCGTTTGTGCTTCTGCTCGGCGGGGTGCTCTTTCTCGCGTTCGCCGCGCCGCGCCGCCCGCGCCTCGCGCCGCTGCTGTTCCTGACGTTGGCGTCATTCGTGATCGTCAACAAGGTCTACTCGCCGCAGTACGTGATCTGGCTGACGCCGTTCGCCGTCCTGGCGCGACCGCGGTGGCGTGCGTTCCTTGTCTGGCAGGCGGCCGAGGCAGCGCAGCTGTTCTTCCAGTTCTACTTCTTCCTGCGGCTCAACGATCCGAACACGGGCCTGCCGCTGTCGTGGTTCCAGACTGCGTCGTTCGTGCGGTACCTCGCACTCATCGCCTACATGGGTCTCGTGGTCCGCGATATCTGGCGTCCCGAGCACGACGTCGTGCGCAGCGAGGGTGTCGATGACCCCGCGGGCGGGGTGCTCACCGATGCGCCGGACGCGATCGACGACGAGGTGCCGGCGCCGGCGCCGCGCCCGGTCTTCGGCGCCGCGCCCGGATGAGGCGCGCGCGCGACACGTTGTCGACCGCAGCGTGGGGCGCGTTGCCCGCCTGGCTGGGCAGCCGCGCGCTCGTGGCGTTGGTCGCGATCGGCGGCATGACGCTCACCCAGGACCGCCAGGTGCACGACGTTCCGACGTTCCTGTCGCTGTGGGAGCGCTGGGACGTGGGCTGGTTCCGAGACCTTGCGCGCTTCGGTTACTACGACCCGCGGATGCCTGACCCCAACGGCGCGGCGTTCTTCCCCGGCATGCCGCTCGCGTTGCGGGTCGTGCACGTCGTGGTCTCGAACTGGGTGCTCGCCGGACTCGTCGTGTCCCTCGTTGCAGGTGGCGTGGCGAGCGTGGCGCTGTGGCGACTCGCCGCGGAGGAGTCCGGGTCCGCGGCGGGCACCCGCGCGGTCATCTACTGGGTGGCTTGTCCCTACGCGCTGTTCCTCTTCGCGGGTTACTCGGAGGCGCTGTTCTGCGCGTTCGCGTTCTCGAGCTGGCTGGCGGCACGGCGCGAGCGCTGGCCGGCGGCGGGTCTCCTCGCGGCCGGTGCGGCCGCCGTGCGCATCAGCGGCATCCCCTTCGCCGTGGCGCTCGCGGTGCAGTACGTCGTCCAGCGCCGCGCCGGTGGTTGGCGACGCGTGCTGCGTCCCGAGGCGGCGTGGCTCGCGGCGCCCGCGGTGTCGGTCGCGGCCTACTTCACCTACCTGCATGCGCACAGCGGGCGCTGGAACGAGTACTCCTACGTTCTCCAGCGCGGCTGGGGGCGACAGGTCGTCTCGCCGTTGCGCGGCTTGCACGCGACGTGGGTGCAAGCGCTGAACGGCAACCAGCCGAGCAACCTGCAGTGGGCCTGGCGCGGCGAGCTCGTCGCGGTCGTCGGCGGGGTGCTGCTGGCCTTGCTGCTGCTGTGGCTGCGCCGGTGGGGCGAGGCGACGTTCGTGGGGCTCAGCGCGCTGATGCTCTCCTTCTCGTCCTACTACACCTCGACGGTCCGGGCGCTGCTGCTCTGGTTCCCGCTCTACCTGCTGTTGGCCCGGATAACCGTTCGCCGGGAGGCGTTGCACGTCGCGCTGGCGACGACCAGCGCGGTGCTCATGGGCCTCTTCGTGCTGACGTTCACCCGCGGCGCTTGGGTCGGCTAGGGCTGCGCGTCTCGCGGGCGACGGTGTAGAGCGGGCGCCGCTTGACCTCCTCGAACACGCGCCCGACGTATTCCCCCAGCACGCCGAGGCAGACAAGCTGCACCGCGCCGACGAAGAGCATGCCGACCGTGATCGACGCCCAACCCGGCACCGTGTGCCCCGCGAGCTGTACGGCGACCGCCGCGGCCGCGAGGAGCAGGCACACGACCGCGCCGGCGAGCCCGAGGAAGGTCGCGAAGCGCAGCGGTGCCGCGCTGAACGACGCGACGCTGTCGGCGGCCAGCATCACCATCCGCGGCACCGAGTACTTCGATCGGCCCGCGGGCCGCGAGTCGCGCCGATGGTCGACCACCGCGCTCGGGTAGCCGAGCCACGGGATCAAGACGCGGTAGACACGGTGCCGTTCGGGCATCGCGCGCAGGGCGTCGACGACGCGTCGGCTGAGCAGCCGGTAGTCGCCGACGTCGCGCGGCACGTCGACGCCGGCGGCACGGCGGACGACGCGGTAGTAGGCGCCCGCCGTAGCCCGCTTGAGGAAGCTGTCGCTACGCCGGTCGGCCCGTCGGGCGTAGACGACGTCGACGCCGCGGTCGCGCGCGACGGCGACGAGCTCGGGGATGAGCTCGGGTGGGTCCTGCAGGTCGCCGTCAATCGTGACGACCCAGTCACCGCGAGCGTGGTCCAAGCCGGCCGTGAGCGCGAGCTGGTGACCGACGTTGCGTGCGAGGTGCACCGCGCGCAACTGCGGCCATGACGCCGTGGCTTCGTCCAGCAGCCTCGGTGTCCCGTCCCGCGAGCCGTCGTTGACGACGACGACTTCGTACTCGACGTCCAGCGGCGTAAGCACGGCGCGCAGTCGATCCAGGAACCCGGGGAGGACTGCTTGCTCGTCGTAGACCGGCGAGACGACGGAGAGCATGGTCAAGGGGTCGCGAACGAGTACCCGCGGTGCTGTAAGCCCGCGATGATGTGTGGCAGCGCCGCCAAGGTCTGAGACCGGTCGCCGCCACCGTCGTGCAGCACGATGACCGCGCCGGGGTGCCGGGCCGCGAGGACTCGGGCGACCAGCGTCGTGGCTGGCGGGCGCTGCCAGTCGTCCGGATCGGTGTCCCAGTCCAGGACTCGGAGCCCGGCGGCACGGGCGAGGTCGACGATGACCGGTGAGAGCGAGCCCTCGGGCGCGCGGAACAGCAGCGGTGGCGCCACCCCGGCCGCCGTGATCGCGAGCTGGGCGCGGTCGATCTCTGCGCGGACGCGCCCGGGCGCCTGGCGGTTGAGGTGTTGCAGATGCCGCTGCGTGTGGTTGCACACGACGTGCCCTGCGTCAGCGATCGCCCGGACCAGCTCCGGGAAGCGCGCGGCCTGGCTGCCGACGACACAGAACGTCGCGCGCACATGCGCTGCGCGGAGCACCGCGAGGAACTGCGGCGTCCAGTGCGGGTCCGGTCCGTCGTCGAAGGTGAGGGCGACCAGCCGCCGATGCTCGGGCACGACCGGTACCGCCGCCCGCACGGTGCGCCGTGCGACGACCTCGCCGCTGAGCGCGCCGACCGTCACGAGCTCGAGACCCGACGCGCCGCCGGAGAACAGCGTGTTCTCGATCGCCGGCAGGTTGGGCGGCGGCGTCGTGACCTCGATCGTGCGCAACGGTTCGACCCGCGCCGCTACTCCCGGCCTCGCGGTGCCGCGGGTGAGCAGCCGGCCGGTGCCAGCCGAAACCACCGACGCATCCGCCGGCGCGGCGGGAGTGTGCGCGACCGGCGCTACGACGGTGAGCGCGACCGCAGCGGTGGCCAGCACCGCGAGCGCGAGCAGTCGGCGGCGCATTACCGCCGGGCCTGTGGCTGCAGGGCGCCGACGGTGTAGGTCACCGCCGGGTCCCAGAGCAGGAAGTTCGGGATCCCGACGCTGCGCGCGGCGCGGATCTGCTCGAGCACTTGCACCGGGCCGTAGGAGACGCCCAGCGAGAAGTCCTGCAGCCACGGGATGACTGCCGCGTTCGTGCCGCGCACATCGGAGAGGAAGTCTTTGAGCGAGCGCGCGACGATGTCGAACGGCTGCCGGTTCGGGTCACTCACGCCGTACTCGCCACGCGCCCAGTGCGAGGGGTAGAGCATCGGCGCGATGTAGTCGGCGTAGCGCGCGAGCTGCGGGATGTCCTGGGCGACCTCGTGCGGGCGCGTCGCCGCCACCCCGAAGACCGACACGCCGACGTAGGTACCGAGCGGTCGGAGTCGGCCGCGGCTCTCGGCGGTGAACGTCACGATCGACTGCTCGGGGGTCCCGCGCAGCGCGGGGAAGCGCATCGTCGCGATGGGCCCGTCGGGCCGGCGGATGTAGTCGTAGAGGATGTCGTCGAAGCCCGCGCGCGCCGCTTCCACCGCAAGGTCGATGTTGTAGCGACGGACGACGGGGTTTGCGAAGTTGGTGAACCCGCCGTACTTCGAGTTGTACGGCGAGCCGTTCGGCGCCTGGATCACCTGGTCGCGGGAGCCGCTGCGCCACGCAGCGGTTGCGAGAACCGGGTCGCGAAACGCGACGATGCGCCCGACCACGCGGACGTGCATCGCATGCAGCTGCGCGACCGCCTTGCGGATGTCGTAGATGCGTCGGACCGCGCCGATGCGTCGCGCCAGCGGGACGTGCGAGTCGTAGCCGACAATGCCGCTCTCATCCTTGATGTCGAGCTCGACGGCATCGACGCGATGCTCGCGGATCAGCCGCACGACGCCGCTCCGCAGGCTCGGCGTCGCCCAGGCGAACGCCGTCACATGGATTGCCCGCATGCCCGGGTGGCGCACGGGAACCGTGAGCACGCGGGTGGTCGCGTTGCCGGCTGCGTCGGTGGCGACGAGCGGTACCTGCGCCGGTGGGCGGGGGAACCGCACCCGGAACCGTCCCCCTGGCGCGCGCAGCGGCTTGCCGCCGACGCGCAGCGTGGCCCCGGTCTCGACGCGGCCCGTCAGCGTGACGGCCGCTTTGATGTCGACGGGTCGACGGGGCCTCGTGACGGCGAGCAGCGGCGGCCGAGTGTCGACGGAGAAACTCCGCACCGCGCGCAGCGGCGCGTCGGGGCCTTCGACGCTGACAACGAACTCGTGGTGCCCGTCGCTGAGATTGCGCAGCCGGTAGACAAAGCTTGGGTCGCCGTTGCCGCGCGCCGGCACCGGCTGTCCGTCGACGAACACGCGCACGGCTCGCACGTCTGATCCGGTCGCGGTGACCGCGACGTCGAGATGGGCAAGCTCGGCCCGGCCGACGAGCGCACCCTCGTCGAGCCCCGCGATCGCGACCGCGATCGGCTTACGGCGGAATGGCTGCGTCACGGCGAATGCCGCGGCTGCACCGAGTGCCACAACAACAGCCGCAACGACGGCAACGCGGCGCGGGCGGGTCACGGGCACCTGACCTTCGGGGAAGACTTCCGGCGCACGGCGTCGCGCGGGACCGCCTCTTTATATCCGTACCCTGCAGGTTCTCCGCAAGACCGAGCCGTGATCGGACGACGCCGTGACCCAGCGACACTTCCTGGTGGCGACCGCGCTCGGGCTCTCCGTGCTCTGCCTTGGCTGCAGCGCTCCCTCGGCGGTGCAGGCGCGAACGCCGCGCCGGCCGAGCGCGACCGCGGTATCGCCGCCGCCGCCGCGTCCCTCGGCCGCGGATCGCGCGCAAGCTCGGCATGTCCACGCGAACGAGCTGGGCGTCGTGCCGGTGCTCATGTACCACGAGATCGTGCCGCGCCGCCGCGGCGAGTTCGACCGCACGCCCGCGGAGTTCCGTCAGGAGCTGGGCGCCCTCTACGTCGCGGGCTTCCGGCCGGTTACCGCGGCCGAGTACGTCACGGGACGGTTCCGGCTGCCCGCGGGCACGTCGCCAGTGGTTCTGACCTTCGACGACGCCTACCGCAACCAGTTCGCGCGCCTGGCCGACGGCAGACCCGACCCGTCGACGGCGGTCGGCATGCTGCTCGCCTTCGCGCGAACACACCCGGGCTTTCGACCCGTTGCCACGATGTACGTCAATCGGGAGCCGTTCGGGACGCCGCGTTACGCGCCGCTGCTGCGCGACCTGCACGCCCGTGGCTTCGAGCTCGGCGATCACACGTTCTCGCACGAGCCGCTCGGGTCGAAGGACGACGTTGCCGTGCAACGCGAGATCGCGCTCGGCCAGCGGGTCATCACAGATGTCGTGCCGAGCGCGCACGTCACGACGTTCGCGCTGCCGCTCGGCGTGATGCCGCAGCATCACCAGTTCGCGCGCCGTGGGTCGTCGGGCGGGATCCGGTACGCGATGGACGGCGTGTTCCGCGTGGGCGCTGGCCCGGCGCCCTCGCCGTACAGCAGGCGGTTTGACCCCGGCGGGATCCCGCGGATCCGCTCGTCAGCGTGGACCGGCGGTCCGCCGAACTTCGGGTCTGCCTACTGGCTGGCCTGGCTGCGCTCGCACCCGGGCAAGCGCTACGTGTCCGACGGCGACGCCCGCTTCGTCTCCTTCCCCCGCAGCCTGGCCAGCGAGCTCGGCCAGCGCCAGCCGGTCGTCGCCAACGCCTACTAGCGGACCTGCTCGCGCAGGAACGCGATGTCGGCCGACTGACCATCCGCGCCGCCGGGCGTCTCGCACACCACCGGCGCCTTCGCGGCCTTGACGATCGCGACGATGGCGGCCGGGTCGATCTGACCGGAGCCGAAGTTCTCGTGCCGATCCCGGCCGGACCCGAACGGGTCCTTCGAGTCGTTGGCGTGCACGAGGTCGATGCGCCCGGTGATGCCGCGGACCCGCGCGACGACGTCGTCGAGGTCCTCGCCGGCGGCGTGGGCGTGGCAGGTGTCGAGGCAGAAGCCCACGTCGAACGACGTGTCGACCTCGGCGATCGTGTCCCAGAGCTTTCGCAGCATGTCGAAGCGGCGCGCCATCGCACGGTCGCCGCCCGCGGTGTTCTCGATGAGCACCGGCACGCGCGACTCGAGCCGCTCGATCGCCTTGCGCCAGTTGCCCAGGCCTTCGCCCACGTCGCTCTCGGAGTCGACGTGCCCGCCGTGGACGATCACGCCGGCGGCTCCGAGCTCCGCGGCGGCGTCGCAGTGCTGCTGCAGGATCTTCCGGCTCGGGATCCGGATCTTGTTGTTCGTGCTTGCGACGTTGACGAGGTAGGGCGCGTGTACGTAGAGCGTCAGGTCGCTGCCGCGGATCTCGTCCGCATCGTCACGCGGGTCGGGCTTCTTCCAGCCCTGCGGGTCGGAGAGGAAGACCTGCACGAGGTCCGCCGCACGTTCCTTGCCGGCCGTCACCGGGTCGCTGCGCCCGACGTGGGCACCGATCGTGAGGGCCACTAGTCGCCGAGGCCGACGATGCCGTACCAGTACTTCTGAGCGAGCGTCGGAGAGAGGTCGACGTGGACGTGCTTGGTCTCCAGATAGCCGTCGAGGCCGGCGTAACCGAACTCGTGACCGACGCCCGACTGCTTGTAGCCGCCAAACGGCGCGTAGCCGTTGAGTAGGTGCTGGTCATTGACCCAGATCGTGCCGGAACGCATTCGGTGCGCGACGGACTGCGCGCGGGGCACGTCGCGCGACCACACCGAACCCGAGAGGCCGTACGTCGTGTCGTTGGCGATGCGGATCGCCTCGCCCTCGTCGCCGTAAGGAATCACGGCTAAGACGGGTCCGAAGATCTCCTCCTGGGCGATCGTCATGTCGTTGCGGACGTCGGCGAAGATCGTCGGCGCGAAGTAGTAGCCCGGCGGCAGCCCGTCCTGCATTGCGCTGCCGCCAGCGACCAGGCGCGCACCTTGGTCGATCCCGAGCTTGACGTAGCGCTGAACACGTTCGAGCTGGCCCGCACTGATGAGCGGACCGAGGTCGCTGCCAAAGTCGTCCGCCCGGCCGACCACCAGCGGTGCGACGACCTCGGCGAGCCGCTCGAGGACTTCGTCGTGCAAAGACTGCGGGACGAGGAGGCGGGTGCCGGACTCGCACGCCTGGCCTTGGTGCATCAGGCATCCCCACAACGCGCCCGGGAGAGCGACATCGAGGTCGGCGTCATCGAGCAGCACGGTGGCGCCCTTGCCGCCGAGCTCAAGGGTCAGCTTCTTCACCGTCTCGGCAGCGCCGCGCATGATCCGCCGCCCGGTATCCGTGGACCCGGTGAACGACACCTTGTCGACGAGCGGCGACTGGGTCAGCGCCTCCGCGGCGCCGATCGACGTCGTCGTGACGACGTTCAGCACGCCGCGCGGGAGGCGCTCGGCCGCGATCTCGGCGAGGACGAGCGCGGTCGCTGGCGCCAGCGGGGAGGGCTTGAGGACCGCCGTACATCCGGTGACGAGGGCCGGCGCCAGCTTCCACATCGCAATGAGCAGCGGGAAGTTGAACGGGCTGATGAGTGCGCACACGCCGACGGCCTCGCGACGCAGGTAGTTGTACGACGGGGCCGGCACCGTGATCTGGGGCAACGGCTCGACGTCGCGGCGTTGCTCGTAGAGCTCGACCATCTGACGCGCATGCTCGATCGCCAGCGGCACGGTGAAGAGCCCGGCGAGCCGGCTGGTGTGGCCGGCGTCGCGGATCTCCCACTCGGTGAGCTCCGGCAGCCGCTCAGTGAGACCGTCGAGGAACCCGCGAACGACGCGGATGCGCGACGCGCGACCCTGGGTCGCCCAGTCGCTGTTGTCGAACGCGGTGCGTGCCGCGGCGATCGCGCGGTCGACGTCGGCGACGGCCGCGTCCGGGGCGCGACAGGCCACTGTGCCGTCCGAAGGGTTGAGCGAGTCGAACGTCGCTCGCGACGCTGCGCCGCAGAGATCGCCGTCGATGAGAAGCCGGAACTCGCGCACATCCGTCACGGCCGCGACGCTACGCCGACGGGTTGCCGCCGCCAACGGCCATGAGCGATGCGAGACTGGACCTATGCAAGCCGGACGGGTGGCGTGGTCGGCCGTTGCCTTCGCACTGCTCGGCTGCTGTGCGGCCGTCGCGGTGGTGCTCGTCAGCGGCCCCGCAGCTGCAACGAACGCCACGGTCACCGCGACGACGAGCAACCAATGGTCGCCCGCGACGGTGACGGTCAACGTGGGTGACACGGTCACGTGGACCAACCCGACGCTGACCACGCACAACGTGACCTCGGCCAGCGGCCCGTGGTCGAAGAACACCGATCTCGGTCCGGCCGTGCCGACGGCGACCTCGACGTCGTTCCGCTTCACGAGCAGCGGCAGCTACGGCTACTACTGCCGGTTCCATCGCGCGCAGGGAATGGTGGGCACGGTCGTTGTCCGCGGCGCCACCAGGCCCTCGCCGACGCCGACCCGTACGCGCCTGCGGCCATCGCCCTCTCCAACGCGGACGCGGCGCTCGCCGCGACCGACGCCCAGCCGTCCCGGCGCATCAGCGTCGCCCTCGCGGTCACCGAGTCCGGCCGCCCTGCCGTCGCGCGCAGCGACGGTCTCGCCGAGCCCTCGTCTTGCCGTCGTGCCGCCGCGCGGGGCCGTCGTCGACATTGGCAGCGGCGGCCTGACCGCGCACCCCGCGACCGGCCGGGAGCGCGGTGTCTGGGTGGCGCTGGCGGCGGTCGCCCTCGGCGGTGTTCTCACCGCGCAGGTGCGCACCGTTCTCGCCGTGCCCGCGGACCCGCCGCCGCCGGATTGAGAGCAAGATTGACCCTGGACCCCGTCCTTGGGAGCGCGCTATGAGGCGATCCGCAGCAACCGTCGCCGTGCTGGCCACCGCCGCGGCGACCGGACTCCTCGTCACGGCCGGCAACGCGGCGCAAGGTTCGTGCCGCATCCCGCAGCCAGAGCAGGCGCGGTTCGCGGCGCCCACCTACATCGACACGACCCGCGCGGGCGGCGAGCCGGTCAGCGTCGTCGCGGGCGACGGCTCGATCATCGTCTCGTCGCACGCCGGCACGACTCACCTCTACAAGGACCCGGCGGCTGCGCCGGGGGCGGGCGACTTCGCCGTCGAGTACGCCAACCAGACCCTCAACTGGCGCTCCGCGGATGGCGGGAAGACCTGGAAGTACGTCGGGCTCGCCGGGCAGGAGCACGGGCCGCACAGCGCGACGTCGACCGGGTTCTCCGACCCCGACCTCACGATCGACGACGGCGGTCGCATCTACAACACCGAGATCGACCTGGCCAACGATGCGGTCTTCTCCAGCTCGGACGATGGCCAGTCATGGGCGCGGGCCAACCCGGAGGTCTCGCCTGGTGACCGGCCGTGGGTCACCGGCGCGGGCGAGGACGAGGTCTACCTCTTCGTCGCCGGCTCCAGCCTGCTCTACCACTCGACGGATGGCGGCCTGACGTTCACGCTCGTCAACAACGGCAACGTCCCGGCGTACGGCAAGCTGCTGCGCGACCCGGCCAACCGCCGTACCGGCCTCATCGGCCCGATGCCCGAAGGTGGCGTCGCCATCTCCGCGGACGGCGGCGCGACGTGGAAGAGCTACAAGGCACCGCCGACGGAGCACACCTACTTCTTCCCCGCCATCGGAGCCGACCGCGCAGGCAACATCTACATGGCGACGGCGGGCGGCTACAAAGGGTCTGGCGACAAGAAGCAGGAAGGCGAAGTCACCTTCAACTACTTCAACCGCAAGACGCAGTCGTGGTGGAAGACGCCCGTCCGCATGGCGACCGGCCCCGGCGACAAGATGTGGGCCTGGCTCATCGCGGGCGACGACGGCCGCGCCGCCATCGTCTGGTACGAGACGACGGACGGGAAGTCGTTCACCATCCGTGCGGCGGTCACGACCAACGCCCACGGCAGTGACGTGCGCTGCGGTGACGGCAGCGTCGTGCACGTCGGGCCGAAGTTCAGCAACGTCAACGCGTCGGGCCGGGCGATCCACCAGGGCGCGATCTGCCTCGGCGGCACCGGCTGCAACGCCGAGACCGACTTCGCTCAGGGCGACCGGCGGTTGGGCGACTTCTTCACCGTGAACTTCGACCACACCGGCCGGTTGTTCATCGTGTCGGGGGACACGATGCTGCGGGCGCCGGGCGGCGGACCGAAGCCGGTCAGCAACCCGATCTTCATCGCGCAGACCGCGGGCGCGAGCATGCTCGAGCACCCGGACGCGGTGCGTCCGACCCGGCCGCTCTGCGCCCTGCCGAACTGCTAGCGGTGGCGTCCACAGATCTACGGCGGGCCGCGGAAACTGTCGGTGACCACCGCTAGCGTCGCTGTCGGGAAGAGTTTGGACGGCTGATCTGAGGAGGTCGCGAGGGGAAACGGTCGTGTAGCCTGGCCGCGTTCGTCGACGCGAACAGCCCTCCTGTCACGGATCGACCGTGGCCGCTTAGTCCAGGGGAGGAGGCGGGTCTCGTTGCGTCACTACGAGTTGATGGTCATCCTCAGCCCCGAGCTGGAGGAGCGGATGGTCGCGCCCGCGCTCGACCAGTTCCTCGGTGTGGTCCGCGAGGGCGGCGGCACCGTGGAGAAGGTCGACGTCTGGGGTCGCCGTCGCATGTCCTACGAGATCGACAAGCACTGGGACGGGATCTACGCCGTCGTCGACCTGCGCGCGGAGCCGACGACCGTCAAGGAGCTCGACCGTCAGCTGAACCTGAACGAAGCCGTTATGCGCACCAAGGTCATCCGACCCGACATCCGCTGACCAACCCCTTCCCCGCAGCCCGCGGCACCCGCCGCGGCACCGACCGAGCGGCTCGCACCGAGCCGAGCACCCGTCGTACGACGGGAGGAAGGGCCACTGAGGAGCCATGGCTAACGACACATCGATCACCCTCGTCGGCAACCTCGTCGAGGACCCGGAACTGCGCTTCACGCCCAACGGTGCCGCAGTCGCGAAGTTCCGCGTCGCCTCGACGCCGCGCTACCTCGACAAGACGACGAACGAGTGGAAGGACGGCGACAGCCTCTTCCTGACCGTCAACGCGTGGCGCCAGCTGGCGGAGAACGTCGCCGAGTCACTCACGCGGGGGCAGCGCGTCATCGTCCACGGCCGATTGAAGCAGCGGTCCTACGAGACGAAGGAAGGCGAGAAGCGCACGGTCTACGAGATCGAGGCGGACGAGGTCGGACCGTCGCTGAAGAACGCCACCGCCAAGGTCAACAAGACATCCCGTGGCGGCCAGGGCGCGGCCAACGGCTTCGGCGGTGCGCCGGCGGATGACCCCTGGACGACCGCCACACCGGCGGCCGTCGGCGCGACTGCCGACGAACCCCCCTTCTAGCCGTTCGCAGACACTTCCCCACCTGACTGGAGAAAGCCGCAACGATGGCCAAGGCACCGCTTCGCAAGCCCAAGCGCAAGGTGTGCGTGTTCTGCAAGGACAAGGTCGAGTACATCGACTACAAGGACACCGCGTTGCTGCGCAAATTCGTCTCTGACCGCGGCAAGATCCGCGCGCGGCGGGTATCGGGCAACTGCAGCCAGCACCAGCGCGACGTCGCGATGGCCGTCAAGAACAGCCGCGAGATGGCATTGCTGCCCTACACCAGCACCGCGCGCTAGGGGACGTCGTGAAGCTGATCCTCACCCAAGAGGTCGGGGGCCTCGGTGGCCCCGGTGACACCGTCGAGGTCGCTGACGGTTACGCGCGCAATTACCTCGTGCCGCGCGGCTTCGCCATGCGCGCGACGAAGGGCGTCGAGAAGCAGGTTGCGACGATTCGCCGCGCCCGCGAGGTGCGCGACGTCCGCGACCTCGGGCAGGCGCGCGACCTCGCCAACCAGCTGCAGTCGTTGTCTGTCCGGCTCGCGGCGCGGGCGGGCGAGGGCGGCCGGCTGTTCGGCTCGGTCACCACAGCTGACGTCGTCGAGGCGGTGAAGCAGGCGGGCGGACCGGCGATCGACCGCCGCCGGGTGCTGCTCGGCGCGCCGATAAAGACGCTCGGCACGCACGGCTTCTCCGTGAAGATCCACCCCGAGGTGGAGGCGCAGGTCTCGCTCGAGGTCGTCCCGGCGTAGCGGGACTCGGCGCGTCGACGACGAGCCGGCCGAGGTTTTTCTTCCGTTCACACGCTGTTTGCCCGAACCCGCAGGTCGTCGGCGGAGGACGGCACGATCTCGCGCGCTCCTCCACCGGTTGTGCACAGTGCGTCCACCGCCACAACGGCGTGCCGCACATCCGTGTGCACAGCGTTATGCACAGCTTGGCGTTGACCGCGGTGCGCCACTCCGGAACTGTCGGACCGCCCCGGGAACATGAGGCCGACCAGCTGTCCGGACAAGGAAGTGCGAGCCGTTGACCGTCGACCTCGACCGAGTGAGCGCGCCGTCCGCGCCCGAGTTCGAGCGCACGCCGCCGCAGAACATCGACGCCGAGATGAGCGTGCTCGGCGGCATGCTGCTGTCGAAGGACGCGATCGCCGACGTCGTCGAGGTGCTGCGCCCCGGCGACTTCTACCGCCCCGCGCACCAGACGATCTACGACGCGATCCTCGACCTCTACGGCAAGGGCGATCCCGCAGACGCCGTTTCCGTTATGGCGGAGCTCACCCGACGCGGTGAGCTACAGCGCACGGGCGGGGGCCCCTACCTCCACTCGCTCACCGCGATGGTCCCGACCGCGGCCAACGCCGGCTACTACGCGAAGATCGTCGCCGAGCAGGCGATCCTGCGCCGTCTCGTCGAGGCGGGCACGCGCATCGTGCAGCTCGGCTACGCCGGACGCGGCGGCGACGTCGACGACATCGTCGACCGGGCACAGCAGGCCGTGTTCGACGTCACGGAGCGCCGCACAGGCGAGGATTTCATCCAGCTCGAGTCGCTGCTCACGCCGACGCTGGAGGAGATCGAGCGGATCGGCGACCACGACGGCGGGCTGACCGGCGTACCGACGGGGTTCGCTGATCTCGACGAGCTGACGAACGGGCTGCACCCCGGACAGCTCGTCATCATCGCCGCGAGGCCGGCGATCGGGAAGGCGCTTGCGCTGGACACACCACTGCCGACACCCACGGGCTGGACGACGATGGGCGAGGTGCATGTCGGGGACGAGTTGCTCGGTTCGGACGGTCGCTCCACCCGCGTCATCGCTGCGACCGATGTGCTGGTGGACCGGCCGTGTTACGAGCTCGAGTTCTCCGACGGCACTCGCGTCGTCGCCGACGCGCAGCACCAGTGGCTGACCGACACACGCGCGTCGCGCCGATCGCCGAATGTTTCCGCGGCGGTGCGCACGACAGAGGAGATCGCTCGTGCTGTCCGCTGTCCTACCGCGGACGCACGCGTCAATCACTCGGTGCGTTTGGCGGCGCCGCTGCAACGCCCGACGGCGCCGCTGCCACTGTCGCCGTATGCCTTGGGAGTTTGGCTGGGCGACGGCCACAGCGCGGGGTCGCGTATCACGACCGCCGACGCTGAGATCGTGATGCGCCTTGAGGGCGAGGGGCTGCCCGACGACGACACCGTCACGGCGCTGCTGCGCAAGCTCGGCGTGCTCAACAACAAGCACATCCCGCTGAGCTACCTCCGCGCGTCGGAGGCGCAGCGGCGAGATCTGCTGGCGGGGCTACTGGACACCGATGGCACGGTGACGCCAACGGGGTCTGTTCAGTTCGCTGTCACGTCGAAGGCGCTGGCCGACTCGGTGTACGAGTTGGTTATGACTCTTGGCTACCGCTGCGGGCGCTCGACGAAGCGGGTCCGCGGTCGCACTGAGAAGTCATCTACCTGCTACACCCTGACGTTCACGACGGACGACGACGTGTTCCGACTCGAGCGGAAACGCTTGGCGCACAAGGAGCGACGTCGAGCGCCGCATGCGCGCGGCACCCGATACATCCGCTCTGTCCGGCCCGTCGCCTCAGTTCCCGTGCGGTGCGTGCAGGTCGACAGCCGGGACCGGCTATTCCTGGCGACCCGCTCGTTCGTCCCAACCCACAACTCAACCCTCGCCCTTGACGCCGCCCGCGCGGCCGCGATCAGGCACCAGCAGGCAGCGGTCATCTTCTCGCTCGAAATGACGCGCAACGAGATCACCATGCGGTTGCTCTCAGCTGAGGCGCGCGTGCACCTGCAGCGCATGCGCACCGGCAAGATGGCCGGCGATGACTGGGACAAGCTCGCTCGTCGAATGGGTGAGATCGCGCACGCGCCGCTGTTCATCGACGACTCGCCCAACCTCAACATGGTCGAGATCCGCGCAAAGGCGAGGCGTCTCAAGCAGCGCCACGACCTGAAGCTCATCGTGGTCGACTACATGCAGCTGATGACGTCGCCACGACGCGTCGAGAACCGGCAGCAGGAGGTCAGCGAGATCTCCCGCTCGTTGAAACTGCTTGCGAAAGAGCTCGACGTGCCGGTGATCGCGGTGAGTCAGCTCAACCGCAACCCGGAGGCGCGGGCCGACAAGCGCCCGCAGCTGTCAGACCTTCGCGAGTCGGGCGCCATCGAGATGGACGCAGACATCGTCATCATGCTGCACCGAGAAGACGCCTACGAGCGCGAGTCCCCCCGCGCGGGCGAGGCCGACTTCATCATCGCGAAGCACCGCAACGGACCTACGGGTGTCATCACGGTCGCCTTCCAAGGTCACTACTCGCGGTTCGTCGACATGGTGAAAGGCAACTGATCGGCGGCGCGCGGCACACTTGGCCGCGTGATTCCGCTCCCGGTCATCCTGACCGAGTTCCTGCTGGCTTTCGGCGCCGCGCTGCTGCTCGCCAACGCGGCGGCGATGGTCCGGCTCCGGCGCGACGGCAACTGGCCGCCCGCTCCGCCCGGGTCGTCCCGCGGCCGCATTCTGGCGTCTGCGACGGTTGGTCTCGTCGTCTCGCTCTGGGCCCTGGCCACGCTCCTCTCCCGATATTCGCTCTGAGCCGCCGCTGCGCCGTTCGGGTGGGTTTCGGCAGGTCAGGTTTACTACGGTGCGTTACAGCCGACATACTCACTGTCGCGAACAACTGAGGGGATACCTGTGATCCGCTGGGGGCGCAGCACGCTCGTGTCCGCCGTCGTGCTGATGGCGGTCGCGACGAGCGCCACCCTGGTCGTTCTCCGCACCGGGCTGCACGCGGTAGCGCCACGCGGCACGACCGCAGCGGCCCCGCCGGCTGCGCCAGTGGCGCGCGGCAGCCGGGAAACGCCCACGGTGATCGTGGCGCCGCCGTTGCGGACCGCTCCGGTCGCGCCGCGGCGCGCCGTCCGGGTAGCAGCGCCGGCGGCCGCGCGTCCAACCCGCCGTGCCGCATCGATCGCCCGACCCCCGGTCGTGGTCAAGGCGCCCGTGGTACCCGCCGTCGTAGTCCGCGCGCCCACCGTGCCTGAGACGCCGCCCGCGGCGCCCGCCGTGCCGGACGTCACGGCACCGGTGCGCCAGGGCGCCGTACCGCAGCTGCCTGTCGGCGCGAGTGACGTCGGCGCGCTCGCCCCCCGCGTGACCGTGCCCGTCAGCACCGGCGTTGCCGAGCTGCTCCCGCAGCTCGTTGTCGCCGGCGACGAAGATCCGGCCGAGGCGCCGGCGACCGGCGACGACGACGGCAGTGGTAACGGCCATGAGCACGCGCGGAACGCGAGCACGGCCAGCAAGCACGCCCAGGGCGAGGGCGAGCCCGCCGCGGGCCCCCGGGGCAACCCGCGCACGCACCGCTAACGCACGCACGAGCACCTTGCGCCGTTCGCCGCGCCGGGCGCGGGCTGCCACAATGGTTACGCGGTAGTCGCAGAAAGAGGTGACCGTGGCGGCGCGGAAGAGCGCGGGCGATCCCGATCTCGTACAGCTGCTCACCCCTGCGGGTGAGCGCGTCGAGCATCCCGAATACAGCATCGACCTGTCAGACCAGGACTACCGCGACCTCTATCGCGACCTCGTGCTGACCCGGCGCATCGATGTCGAAGCGACCGCGCTGCAGCGCCAGGGCGAGCTCGGCATCTGGGCGTCGTGCCTCGGCCAGGAGGCCGCGCAGGTCGGCTCTGGTCGCGCCCTGCGCGCCGACGACTTCGCGTTCCCGACCTACCGCGAGCACGGCGTCGCCTTCACGCGCGACGTCGACCCGCTCAAGCTGCTGGGTCTCTTCCGCGGCGCGAGCAACGGCGGCTGGGATCCCGAGGAGCGCAAGTTCGGGCTGTACACGATCGTGATCGGCAGCCAGGTGCTGCACGCGACCGGCTACGCGATGGGCCTGCAGCGCGACGGCGGCGATTCGGCAGTCATCGCCTACTTCGGCGACGGCGCGTCAAGCCAGGGCGACGTCAACGAGGCGTTCATCTGGGGCGCGGTGTTCAACGCGCCGATCGTCTACTTCTGCCAGAACAACCAGTGGGCGATCTCGGAGTCCGTGGAGCGGCAGACGCGGATCCCCCTCTACCAGCGCGCGTCCGGCTTCGGCTTCCCGGGCGTGCGCGTCGACGGCAACGACGTCGTCGCCACGCTCGCGGTAACGCGGGCCGCGCTCGACCACGCGCGCGAGGGCAGCGGACCGATGCTCATCGAGGCGTTCACCTACCGGATGGGCGCGCACACGACGTCGGACGACCCCACCCGTTACCGGCTGGAGACCGAGCTGGAAGCGTGGCGTGCGAAGGACCCCATCGAGCGGGTGAAGACCTTCCTGGTCAACAACCAGCTCGTCGACGACGCGTTCTTCGAGGGGTTGGACAAGGAGTCCGACGACCTCGCGGCCTACCTGCGCAAGGGTTGTCTCGAGATGCCGAGCCCGGAGCCGCTGCAGATCTTCTCCGAGGTCTACGCCGAGGAGACCCCGCTGCTGCGCGAGCAGCGCGACGCGTTCGCCAGCTACCTCGCCGGGTTCGCGGAGCCCGCCGTACACGGCGCTCACGGAGGCCACTGACATGGCGCAGGTGACGCTCGCGAAGGCGCTGAACGAAGGCCTCCGCAAGGCGATGGAGAACGACGACAAGGTCCTGCTCATGGGTGAGGACATCGGCAAGCTCGGCGGCGTCTTCCGGGTGACCGATGGACTGCAGAAGGACTTCGGCGAGGCACGGGTCATCGACACGCCGCTCGCCGAGTCGGGCATCGTCGGCACCGCGATCGGCCTGGCACTGCGCGGCTACCGCCCGGTGTGCGAGATCCAGTTCGACGGGTTCGTGTTCCCGGCGTTCGACCAGATCACCACGCAGCTCGCGAAGTTCCGCGCGCGGGCGCAGGGATCGGTCAGCCTCCCGGTGACCATCCGCATCCCGATGGGCGGCGGCATCGGCGCGGTCGAGCACCACAGCGAGTCGCCCGAGGCCTACTTCGCGCACACCGGCGGCCTCAAGGTCGTCGCCTGCTCGAACCCGGTCGACGCCTACTTCATGATCCAGCAGGCCATCGCGAGCGACGACCCGGTCATCTTCCTCGAACCGAAGCGCCGGTACTGGGAGAAGGCCGAGCTCGACACGTCCATCACCCCCGACCCACTGTGGCAGTCGCGCGTGGTCCGCGAAGGTGGCGACCTGACGCTGCTCGCCTACGGGCCGATGGTGAAGACGTGCCTGGAGGCCGCGGCGGCTGCGGAGGAGGACGGCCGCGACATCGAGGTCATCGACCTGCGCACCATCTCGCCGCTGGACCTCGAACCGGTCATCGCGTCGGTCGAGAAGACCGGCCGGTGCGTCGTCGTGCACGAGGCGCCGAGCGAGTGCTCGGTATCGAGCGAGATCGCGGCGCGGGTGACCGAGCGCGCGTTTTACTCGCTCGAGGCGCCGGTGCTGCGCGTCACCGGGTTCGACACGCCCTACCCGCCGTCGCGGATCGAGGAGGACTACCTCCCCGATCTCGATCGCGTGCTGTACGCCGTCGACCGCGCGCTCGGGTTCTAAATCCGATGTCACGGGTCAAGCAGTTCAAGCTGCCCGACCTCGGCGAGGGGCTCACCGAGGGCGAGATCCTCAAATGGCTCGTTCAGCCGGGCGACGTCGTGAAGATCAACCAGCCGATTGTCGAGGTCGAAACGGCCAAGGCCGCCGTCGAGGTGCCCTCGCCGTTCGCCGGCGTCGTCACCGAGCTGTTCCATCCCGAAGGCGCCACCGTCGACGTCGGTAGCCCGCTCATCGCGTTCGACACCGAGCCCGGTGCCGGCCCGCTCGTAACCGAGCCCGCGAGTGGCGATGTCACGGCGAACCGCACGGAGCTCGAGGCGACCGACGCCGTCCCCGCGACGCCCGACGACGAGCCACAGGCCGGCACGATCGGGGGCACGGCGCCCGGCGGCCGGACGTCGGTCCTCGTCGGCTACGGCCCACGGTCGACAACTGCCAAGCGTCGCAAGCGCGTCGACCGTCCTACGCCGGACGGCGCGTCGAGCGACGGGCAGCAGCTGCCGGCACCGCCGACGCCGGGGCGCGCGGCCGCCCACGCGGTCTCGGCAACCGGCCGCGTCAAGGCGAAGCCGCCGGTGCGCAAGCTCGCGAAGGACCTGGGCGTCGACCTGCTCGGGCTGACCGGCACCGGGCCTGACGGTGTCGTAACGCGCGACGACGTGCAGCTGGCGGCGACCGGTGCCGGAGGTAACGGACAGGCCGCGGCATTCGCCCGCGCACCGCGGCGCACCGCGGACGGCCCACGCGAGGAGCGCATCCCGATCAAGGGCGTGCGCAAGCTCACCGCGCAGGCGATGGTCACGTCGGCGTTCACCGCGCCGCACGTGACCGAGTTCATCACCGTCGATGTCACGCCCGCGATGGACCTGCGCACCGCCCTCGCGGCGCTCCCGGAGTTCGCCGGGCTGAAGGTCTCACCGCTGCTGCTGGTCGCGAAGGCACTCCTCGTCGCGGTCCGGCGTAACCCGCAGATCAACTCCACGTGGGACGAGGCCGCGCAGGAGATCGTCGTCAAGAACTACGTCAACCTCGGCATCGCGGCGGCGACCCCTCGTGGGCTCATCGTGCCGAACATCAAGGACGCGGACTCGCTGTCGCTCCCCGAGTTGGCGCACGCACTGCACGACCTGACCGCGACGGCGCGCGACGGCAAGACGCTGCCCGCCGACATGCAGGGCGGGACGATCACGATCACCAACGTCGGGACCTTCGGCGTGGACAACGGAACGCCGATCCTCAATCCCGGCGAGTCGGCGATCCTGTGCTTCGGCGCCGTCCGCCCGATGCCGTGGGTGCACGAGGGCGAAATCGCGATCCGGCAAGTGACCCAGCTGTCGCTGTCGTTCGACCATCGCATCGTCGACGGCCAGCTCGGGTCCCAGTTCCTGGCCGACATCGCGAAGATGCTCGCCGACCCGGCCGCGCTCATCGCCTGGAGCTGAGCGTCCTCACGGCTTGAGCGCTCGTATGACGAGCACTTCGGGCACCCGCGTCCAGCGCGCGTCCGCCGGGTCAGCCGCGACGACTTCATCCGGTGTCGCCACCTCGCGCACCGACTCGGTGAGCAGCGAGGCGTGCTCCAGCGCCGCGAAGTAGCTTCGTAAGGGCCGGTGATGACTGCTGAACGTCATGGTCAGTCCACCACGCTCGACGCGTGTGGCGAATCGGGACGACTGCAGATATGAGCCCGCGATGACGAACGGCGCGTCCGCAGTGCGCTCCACGAACCGGCCCGCCGACGCCATCGGATGCACGAGCGCAGCGACGAAGCGCCCGCCACGCTGCAGCACGCGCGCGACCTCCTGCACTGCGAGGTCGAGCTCGTCGATGTCGTGGAGAGACATGCAGGCGACCGCGAGGCCGAACGAGTCGTCGCGGAGCGGGAGCCTCGATGCGTCGGCGCGGACTACTGGAGGCGCATCCGGCATCTCGCCGGCCGCGCGGACGAGGGTGGGTGACTGGTCGACGCCGACCACGCGGTGACCGCGCTCCGCGAGTGCGCGGCTGAGCCGTCCCTCGCCGCATCCGACGTCGAGCGTGGCCGTCGCGGAGTGCGGCAGTGCCTCGAGCAGCGCCGGGAGCGTTACCGACCAGAAGCTGTCGTGCCCTGGTGCCCGCGCCCAGGCGACCCACTCGGCCGCGTGCGCCTCCCACGCATCGCTCAGAGACATCTCGGCCACGGTAGCGGGGAGGCCGCGAGGTCCTGCGGCCACAAAGAAGGGCCCCGCCGAGGCGGGGCCCTTCTTTGCTTAGCGTGCGGCTAGAGCGAGCGCGCGGTGTAGATGTCGCGCTCGAGCGTCTTCGGCACCTCGCCGGTTGGGTCGGCGTCGGCGACCGGGCTGCGCAGCACCACGCGCGTCCAAATCACGCTGAGGTGACCGTCGGGTGCGAACGTGCTGCCCAGGTAGTCGCCCGGCGGATCGCCCGCCACAACCGGGGCCACCGGGTTCTTGTCGTCGAGCGAAACCAGCTTCGGCTTCTCGCCGGGCTTCCACACCGCGCCGTACACCTTCCATGGCGACTTCGCGTCGGGCCGGTAGTACGTGCCCAGCCCGAGCTTCTTGCCGTCCGGCGACACCGAGAGCCACTGGTAGACGAAGCGGCCCTTGAGCGGGGTGATGTCCTGCTTCGACCACGACTTGCCGTGCGTCTTCGAGTGGTAGAGCGTGATCTTCTCGACGTCCTTCTCGACCTTCGAGACGTGTGTTGCCCAGAGCGACCCGTCCTTGGCGACCTCGACCGACGGCCACGAGTCAGTGGACGCGGGCTCGTAGTCGTCGATGAAGTAGCGGTTCCAGGTCTTGCCGTCGTCGGCACTGACGAAGGAGTAGACCTTCTTCACGTCGTTGCCACAGATGACGTAGACGTACTTCGAGCCGGCCGTGTGGTCGGCTGCGGGCCGGCACCAGCCAGAGTCATTGAGCGAGTAGCCCAGGTGATCCCAGGTGTTGCCGTGGTCGTACGACGAGTACACCGTGTAGCGCCCGGGGCCGTTGGCGTTGCCCTCGCCGCCGCCGAACGGCGGCTGCCCGCCTGGGTACTCGCCCTTGTTGCCCTCGTTACCGAGGTAGAAGACGTGGCCGTCGCCGTGCGCCGTCACCCACGGACGGTCATCGACCGGCTCGCCGAACGCGGCGACCGGCAGGTGGTGGTCGAAGGTGACCTTGTCCCGACCGGTCGTCTTCCATGCCGTGAAGGTGATGTCGGTGACGTTGGTGTCCACGAAGTAGACGAAGCCGTTGTCGTCGACGGCCATGTCGCCCTCGTCGCCGAAGTTGTGACTCCAGATGTTGACGTCCATCGGGCCGGTGGGGAGGTTCTTCCACGTCGCACCGTTGTCGGCGGAGTACCAGGCCCACGACATGCTGCGCGTCTGGGTGGGCTCGCGCGAGTCAGGCCCGAGCGCCAGCTGCCAGTTCTCCTTGTGCGCAGTCGCGTAGAGGTTGCCGTAGCGGTCGGCGAAGATGCTGGGCTCGTAGCCGTAGGCGAGATCCGGCGTGATCTTCACCGGCTTGCCGAACCGTGTCGCCGCGGGCTTGGTCTTCGCGACGGTCGGCAGGGCGAGCGCGGTCAGGGCCAGGACGCTGGCCAGGGCGACGACGGGCTTACGCATCTGTTCTTCTCCTCGGGCGGGATCCGTCCACGACTTCGTGGACCGTGCGCGCTAGTTCCAGGTTCGGGCGAGGCCACGCTATTCCTGCGCCCAACCCAGCTACCTACCCGCAAACGACGACCGGCACCGCGGGTGACGCACGCGGCTATGCCGGTGCGGTCTCCGCGGCGTCCTCGGTCAGGTCGACCTCAGTCACCGGCGCGATCGCGCTGACGCGCCAGAAGCGTGCGCGCGCGGCCGTCCAACAGCCGAGCAACGCCTGCGCGCGTACCGATCCCGTCTCGGTCGCGTGCGTGGCGATCATCGACTGCACGGCGATCGCGTCCGCCGTCGAGAGCCGGTCCAGACGGACCATGTCGGGGTTCACCGCGGCCGGCAGCGCCAGCTCCTCGTCGTAGACGTAGGCGACGCCGCCGCTCATCCCGGCGCCGAAGTTCGGCCCGACGGGCCCGAGCACGACGACCGTGCCGCCCGTCATGTACTCGCACCCATGGCTGCCGACGCCCTCGACGACTGCGGTCGCGCCGGAGTTGCGTACGGCGAATCGCTCGCCGGCCCGACCGGCCACGTACAGCGCGCCGCCGGTCGCGCCGTACAGCGCGGTGTTGCCGATCAGCACCGGGTCGCCCGCGTCGCCGTGCGGCGGGCGGATGACGACGACACCGCCGCCGAGGGACTTCCCGACGTAGTCGTTCGCCTCGCCGGTGAGCTCCAGCCGCACGCCGGCGGCGAGGAACGCCGCGAAGCTCTGCCCGGCGACGCCGGTGAGCTCCACGGTGGCATTCCCGGGCGGCTGCTGCTCGCCGTAGGCGTGGCCGATGGCGCCGCCCAGCCGCGCGCCCACCGCGCGGTCGCCGTTGCCGACCGAGTGGCGGAGACGGATCTCGCGACCCGCCGCCACCGCCGCCCACGCCGACTCGTGGATCGTGTCGCCGAGCCCGCCGAGCTGGCGTTGTGTCGGCACGGTCGCGACGAATCGCCGTGGTGCGTCGGAGTCGGCTACGGCGAGCAGCGGCCGCAGGTCGAGTGACTCCGCGCGCGCGTCGTCGGTGCGCCGGCGCCGCAGCGCCTCGGTTCGTCCGATCGCGTCGTCCAGCGAGCTGAATCCGGCAGTCGACAGGTGCGTGCGCACCTCCTCCGCGACGAACATCAGGTAGGACGCGACCTGCTCGGGCGTGCC
>JBHELW010000161.1:0-8005 GCA_046262915.1 Mycobacteriales bacterium
GGTCACTGCACCGGGCGCATCGTTGTCGGTCGGGGACGGCCCGAGTCGACGTTCGACGCCGAGCTGGTCTTCGCGGCGTGCCGGGAGTTCTCGACCGCGGTGGAGATCAACTCACGTCCGGAGCGGCTGGACCCGCCCCGCCGGTTGCTGCGGCTCGCCGTCGAAGCAGGGTGCTGGTTCTCGGTCGACACGGACGCGCACGCGCCGGGTCAGCTGACCTGGCAGACGAACGGCACCGCGCGCGCCGAGGAGTGCGGCGTGGCGCCGAACCGGGTGATCAACACGATGGGTCCAGACGACTTGCTGGCGTGGACTCGGCTGACGGCGCCGAAGTAACGGGGCCAAACGGAGTAACGGACCCCTGAAATGGCCCGAAGTGACTACTCCGCTAACCCGATGGTTACCGCGAGTATTCGTCGAGACACACGTTGTAGTCGAGTCAGGCAGATTCCCAGCCCGCCCGGCTCACGGCCGGCAACAAGAGGACTCACATGACGCTGTCGCTGCCGCTCGCTCCTCGGGCTGGTCGCCGACTGCTGCTCGTCGCTGCCACATTCGCCGTGCTCGCCGCGCTCTGTGCGCAGGCGTTCGCGGCGGCGGCACGCGGCGGCGCCTGGTCGGCGCCTCGCACCGCGGTCATCGACCCAGGCATCGCGCGCGCGGGCTCCGCGCAGCATGTCGTGGTCCAGGCCGCACCCGGGCAGGTGGCTGATGCCGCCGCGGCCGTGCGCAGTGCGGGCGGCACGGTTGGCGTCTCGCTGCCCATCATCGATGGCTTCGCCGCGACACTTCCCGCGTCCGCGGTCGGCCGGCTGTCGAACGCGGCATCGATCCGCGCGGTGACGGCGAACCGTCAGGCGCACTTCTCCGAAATGAGCTACGACGACACGACGACCGCGTCGTCCGGTCCGAAGGCGACCCAGGCCACCGCCGTGTGGTCCCGCGGGTTCCTGGGCCAGGGCGTCGGCGTCGCGATCATCGACACGGGTGTCTCGTCGATGCCCGACTTCGCGGGCCGCGTTGTCTATGGCCCCGACCTCTCCGGTGAGGGCACGACGGTCGACAGCTACGGCCACGGCACTGTCATGGCCGGCCTCGCCGCCGGCAGTGGCGCCGACTCCGCGGGCAATGTCGGCGGCGCCTACACCGGCACCGCACCGAAGGCGACCATCGTCGCGGTGAAGACCGCAGGCCGTAACGGCGCGACCGACGTCACGACCGTGCTGCAGGCAATGCACTGGGTCGCGGCCTACAAGGACCAGTTCAACATCCGCGTCGTCAACCTCTCGCTCGGCTTCCCGTCGACGCAGGACCCCGCCGTTGACCCGCTGAACTTCGCGGTCGAGCGGCTGTGGCGCGCCGGCATCTTCGTCGTCGTCGCGGCGGGCAACACGGGCCCGAACAACGGCTCCGTCCAAAAGCCCGGCGACGACCCGCTCGTACTCACCGTGGGTGCCTACGACGACAAGGGCGACGCCGACGCCAACAACGACCAGATCCCGGCGTGGTCTTCGCGCGGCCCGACGGCACAGGGACTCGTCAAGCCCGACATCAGCTCGCCCGGCCGGACGCTCATCGCGGCCCGCTCCTACGGCAGCTACGTCGAGGAGATGAACCCGAAGGCGCTCATCGGCAAGAGCTACATCAAGGGCAGCGGCACCTCCGAGGCCGCAGCCGTCGTCTCCGGTGTCGCTGCGCTCCTCGTGCAGGCGCACCCCGCGTGGACGCCGGACCAGCTCAAGGCCGCGCTGAAGTCGACCGCACTGCCGATCAACGGCAAGCTCGGCAACGACCAGGGCACGGGCCGCTTGCTGGCCAGCCGCGCGGTTGACGCGGACGTCTCTACCGCGCCCACCCAGACGTTCGCCGGCAGCGGCCTCGGCTCGATCGAGGCGACCCGCGGCGGGCGCAATGTGCAGACCGTCTGCCCGGGCCAGAGCAGCGCCACGCTGATCCAGGGCGAGATCGACGTTCGCTGCGAGCCGTGGAACGGCTCCGCGTGGACCGGCTCCGCCTGGACCGGCTCCGCATGGACCGGCTCGGCGTGGACCAACTCGACCTGGACCGGCTCCGCCTGGACGGGCGGCACCTGGACCGGCTCGGCCTGGACCGGCTCCGCGTGGACCGGGTCAGCCTGGACCGGCTCGGCCTGGACCGGCTCGGCGTGGACCGGCTCGGCGTGGACCACGACGGCCTACCAGGGCTCGGCGTGGACCGGCTCAGCGTGGACCAGCAGCGGCTACGGCGAGCTCGACGACGTCTTCCTGACGGCGTTCTGGGGCAACAAGCCGAAGTTCGGCAAGAAGGTCGCGGGGGAGCAGAACGATGCGCCCGAGCCCGGGACGAAGTGCCCGGCCGCGCCCTGCCCGCGGTAGCCGAGTAGCGGTTAGCTGCTAGCGCGATGAGCGCGGTCCGTGGGGGCCCGACCGGACGGCTGGGCATTCTCGTCGGCTCCCTCGTGGGCGCGGGCGCGGTGCTCTACGCCGCGGCCGCCTATCTGGCCGCGCGTGGCGACTCGCCGCTCCCGCCCGGCTGGCGGGTCGCGGTCGTCGGCGCCGCGTTCCTCCTTGGTGACGCCGCACTGCTGCACGTGCGCTTCCGCCACGACAAGCTGTCATTCACGTGGTCTGAGGCTGCCGTCGTCGTCGGCCTGGCCTGGGTCGGCGACCCCTGGCTGCCACTAGTCGGCGGCCTGGGTGTCGCGGCGGCGCACCTGCTCGCCCGCCGGGCGCCGATCAAGGTCGCGTTCAACGCGTCGTCGTGCGTCATCGGCCTCTACGCCGCCCGCGGCGTCTTCACGCTCGTCGCCGGTGCGTCCGGGCCCTTCCACGCGAGTGTGCGCAACTACGCGGCACTCGCCGTTGCCGCAGTCGTCTTCTCCGCTTGGAACACGACGGCGGCGGCGGCCGCGGTCTCGTTGTCCCAGGGCCAGCGGCTGCGCGAGGTCTACCGCCGTGCGTACGCGCTGCGGCTGATCGGCCTGGTCGGCAACGTTGCGATCGGCATCGTCACGATCGCGGTCGGCGAGTGGAACCCGGCGACGTTGGCGGTCGTCCCGTTCTTCGTCGTGCTGCTGTGTCTCGCCTACCGCGGCAACCTCATCGCGCAGCAGCAGCGGGACATGTGGCAGCGACTGCAGGCGGCCGCTGCCGACCTGACGCAGGTCAATGAAGGTGTGCTCGTCGAGGTCATCTTGAGCCGGGCCGCGGAGCTCTTCTCGGCGGAGTTCGTCGAGGTGCGGCTGCGCCCGAGCTACGGCGCGCCGACCGAGGCTGTCCACCGGTGGCGCGCCGACGGCGTCGCGACCCTCGCCGGCACGTCGACGCCGAGCCCCGCGTCCGCCCGCGCGGCGGGCGAGCGCTCGCCGTACGTCGTGTCGATCCACACGGCGCCCGAGCCGCAGGCTCGAGAGCTCGCCGCGCTCGGGCTGGAGAGCGCCGTCATCGCGCCGCTCACCACGGCGGCCGGATTCCTCGGCACACTGCTCATCGGCTTCAGCGGGATGGTCCGCCTCGACCGGCGCGAGTTGCGCGTGCTGAGCACCTACGCGAGCCATGTCACCATCGCGCTGGACCACATGCGGCTGTTCCAGGAGGTCAGCGACCAGGGCACGCGGCTGCGGCAGATCATCGACAACTCGTCGGACGGCATCCTCTCCGTCGACGCCTCGGGCGCGGTTACCTCGTGGAACGCGGCGATGGCGCGGATCACCGGCCGGGCCGCCGACGAGGTGCTCGGCGCGCCGCTGTCACTGGCCCTCGTCGCGACCGCGGAGGGCGTACCGGTCAACGGCCAGTGGCTGCGCAACGCCGTCGCGGACGACGACCACCTCGACGCCTACCTCGTCGCGCGGGCCGCGGACGCGGGCCAGCGACACCTCGCCGTTTCGGTCGCCGCGGTCAAGGCGCCGACGGGCGAACACGAGTCGGCAGTGCTCATCGTCCGCGACGTGACGCGGCTCCGCGAGGCCGAGGAGGCCAAGCAGGACTTCCTCGCCACCGTGTCGCACGAGCTGCGCACCCCGCTGACGTCACTGAAGGGCTTCGCCTCGACACTGCTGCGGCCGGACTACGAGCCGACGGCCGAGCAGCTGGCCCACTGCCACGACCGGATGCTCTACCAGACGAGCCGCCTCGAACGGCTTGTCGAAGACCTGCTCAGCGTCTCGACGGCGGAGCGCGGCGAGTTCAGCGTCGTGTGCGAGCCCAACGCCGTCGACGACGTCATCGAGAAGGTCGTCCAAGACCACGCGGCGCACAACCCGACTCGGCCCGTCGAGCAGCTGCGGGCGGGGCTAGCCGGCCTGGCCATCTGCGACGCGGGCCGGCTGGAGCAGGTCGTCGCCAACCTCGTGTCCAACGCGGACAAGTACTCGGCCGCCGGCGAGCCAATCACCGTGTCGGCGGAACGCCAGGGTGACGTCGTCTGCATCTCCGTCGCGGACCGCGGTCCGGGCATCTCCGAGGACAACCACGAGGCGGTCTTCCTGCCGTTCCACCGGCTCGGCCACCACCTACGGCGCGAGGTGCGCGGCAGCGGTCTCGGACTGCACATCGCGCGCCGGCTGGTCGACGCGATGCACGGGCGCATCTGGGTGGAGAGCCGCCTCGGCGAGGGCTCCGTCTTCAAGGTCGCGCTGCCGGCCGCGCCGCTCGTTGCGGGCGCCCGCGCCGCGTCGTAGCTCCGGTCCGCGGAGTTCGCTCCGCTAGGAGCGGTGCTCCTCCGTACCGCCGCCGATCGCGCTCCACACGTCCTGCACGTTGACGAACTCCCGGCCGTCCGGGAGCTGCCGCAGCAGCTCGAGGACCGGTGCGGGAGCACTTTCCTCGGTCGCGGTCTGCACGAGCATCTGCCGGTTGGCCGGGAACGCCGATGGCCGCAGGTGCTTCGCGAGTTCCGCGCGCACTTCGACGTCCGCACGCGTCATCCCGTCGGGAGTGCCGGGCTCCAGGCCGCCGGCCAGCACGGGAGCGACAGTGGGCTCGTCCTCACCGGACGGCTCCGCCTCGCGCCACTCCTCGACGTGCGAGTCGCGCCCGCCGCGCACGACGCTTTCCGTCTCGCGCTTCATGGCGTCGTCGAGGGCGGGTCCATGCTGTGAGCTGCGCTCCATGACGGTCCTCCGTAGGCGGCGACGGCGACCTACCCCGCGTGGCGCGACGCGACACGGAGCCGGTGCACCCGCGCGAATCCGGACATCCCGTGACGAACCCGGTCAGCCGCCGCGACGCGGGCGTTTCGCCGTATTCAGGTCCGGGCACCTTCATCGCGAGGCGTGACGACGCGACCACTCTCCGCGAAGGACGGCGCCATGCGGACCTCGACCCCGAGCCACCGGACCGCGTGCTGGACCCTTGTTGCCGCGGCGGCTGCCTGCGTCCTGTTCGGCGCAACACCTGCGTCGGCGCACCACAAGGCGGGCCACGACGGGGGTCCGAAGCCGAAGCCGACGGCGAGCCCTGGTCGCGGCAACGGGCAGGGACAGGGCACCGACAAGGCCGCGGGTCAGAGCAACGGGTTCTCCGGCACCATCAAGGTGGCCGCGATCGGTGAGGACACCGCGCCGGACAACAACCCGCAGCCCGGGTGCCTGCTGCGCGTCGACTTCTACGGGTTCAACAAGGGCACGTACGCCGTGCGCATCAACGCCCAGGCGCCCACGGGCAGTGGTGAGCTGCTTGCCAGCCGCAGTGTGACGATCACCCAAGAGCGCATCCCGGCGAGCAAGTTCCAGACCTCGGAGACGTTCGATGTTCGGCCGGCGCTGGCGGCGGCCGGTATCACGCCGGCGAAGCAGGGCTACCACGTCAAGGTGACCGTCACCGACCCCGACAAGCCGGGCAACGGCGGCAAGCACAAGGTCGCCTGGCTCGACTGCTCGCCCGCCGAGGTCGCCGCCGCGAGTAGCACCACGGCCGGCAGCGGCCGGCTGATGAGTCGCGGTTCGCTCTGGACCCGCGCGGGCGGATCGGGTCGGGGCGCGACGACGACGACCGCGACGACCGCAACCAACACGGCGGCGGTACGGCCGCGCGTGCTCGGCACGAAGATCGTGCGCGGGTCCGGCGGTGGGTCCGCCGTCCTCGGCGACCGGATCCTGCCCTTCACCGGCGCGGCGCTGCTGCTCGGCTTGGTCGCGACCGGCTTCGCCCTCGTCGTCCTCGGCGGCTCGGCCCACGGCGCCGGACGGAGATTGGGTCGCACGAACAGCTGACCTTTGAAGAACAGCATGAGCCCGGCCGCGTCGCGCGCGTCGGGCTCATTGCTGTCTGGCTGACCGGGCTGTCGAACGGACGCGTTACGTCGCAGGGGTCTCCTCGTCGGTCGCGGCGTCGGGTCCGGCGGCGCTCTCGTCGAGCAGCTGGTACTGCGCGAATGCCTTGCTGACGACCTCATCGGGCACCGCGCCCTGCGCGGCGAGCGCCGTGAGGACCGCCACGGCGATGCTCTCCGGGTCGATCCGGAAGTGCCGGCGCAGCGCCGAGCGCGTGTCCGAGCGGCCGAAGCCGTCGGTGCCGAGCGAGCTGTACTCGCCCGGCACCCAGCGCGAGATCTGGTCGGGGACGGCTCGCATCCAGTCGCTCACGGCGACGACCGGCCCCGGTGCGTCGGCGAGGAGCGACGTCACGTAGGGCGTGCGCGCCGGCTCGTCGGGGTGCAGCAGGTTCCACTCTTCGACGGCGACCGCGTCCCGGCGTAGCTCGTTCCAGCTCGTTGCGCTCCACACGTCGGCGGCCACGCCCCAGTCGTCGGCGAGCAGCTGCTGCGCCACCAGCGCCAGCCGCACGGCGATGCCGGACGCAAGCAGCTGCGCGCGCGCCGCGCCCTTCTTCGCGGGCGCGGGCGCGTAGCGGTAGAGCCCGCGCAGCACGCCCTCCTCGAGCCCCTTGACCTCAGGTGCGGGTGGCTGCGGCATGGGCTCGTTGTAGATCGTCAGGTAGTAGAAGACCGCCTCGTTCGCCTCGCCGTACATCCGGCGCAGCGCGTCCTTGACGATGAACGCGAGCTCATACGCCCACGCCGCGTCGTAGGCGACGCACGCGGGGTTGGTCGACGCGAGCAGCAGCGAGTGGCCGTCCTGGTGCTGCAGCCCCTCGCCGTTCAGTGTCGTGCGCCCGGCGGTCGCGCCGAGGAGGAACCCGCGACCCATCGCGTCGGCGAACGCCCAGATCGAGTCGGCGACGCGCTGGAAGCCGAACATCGAGTAGAAGATGAACAGCGGGATCATGGGCTCGCCGTGGACGGCGTACGACGTGCCGGCGGCGTGCATCGACGCCATCGAGCCGGCCTCGCTGATCCCCTCGTGCAGGATCTGGCCCGTCTCCGACTCCTTGTAGGACAGCATCAGCTCGCGGTCCACCGCGTCGTAGCGCTGCCCGTGCGGCGAGTAGATCTTCCACGTCGGGAAGAGCGAGTCCATGCCGAAGGTGCGCGCCTCGTCGGGCACGATCGGCACGAAGCGCGGGCCGATGCTCTTGTCCTTGTGCAGGTCCTTGAGGAGCCGCACGAACGCCATCGTCGTGGCGACGTCCTGCTTGCCAGAGCCCTTCAGCAGGTCGGCGTACGCGTCGTCGCCGGGCAAGGAGAGCGGCTGCGCGCGCACGACCCGCTTGGGCAGTGAGCCGCCCAGCGCGGCACGGCGCTCCTTCATGTAGGCGATCTCGTCGGAGTCCTCGCCCGGGTGGTAGTACGGCGGGAGGTCGGCCTCGAGCGCCTTGTCCGGGATCTCCAGGTAAAGCCGGTCGCGAAACTCCTTGAGGTCGGCCTTCGTAAGCTTCTTCATCTGATGCGTCGCGTTGCGCGCCTCGAAGCTCTTGCCGAGCGTCCAGCCCTTGATGGTGTGCGCGAGGATCACCGTCGGCTGCCCGGTGTGCTCGCAGGCCGCGCGGAACGCGGCGTAGACCTTGCGGTAGTCGTGGCCACCCCGCGAGAGCTTCTGCAGCGCGTCGTCGGTGTAACCGTCGACCATTTTGCGCAGCCGCGGGTCGACGCCGAAGAAGTTCTC
>JBHELW010000162.1:0-2694 GCA_046262915.1 Mycobacteriales bacterium
ATGTGGGACCACTCGGCGACGATCGGCCTACGGTGGATGTTCGCCCCGCCGCCCGCACCTCCGCCGCCGCCGCCTCCGCCGCCTCCGCCTCCGCCTCCGCCCCCGCCTCCGCCGCCACCGCCGCCACCGCCGCCACCCGTGATCGCCGCCAGCCAGGGCCTCACGCTGGTCAAGGCCGTCGACAAGACGCAGGCGCACTACGGCGACGCGCTGACCTACACGCTGACGGCTGGCGCGACGGGCAACACCGCCCAGACCGGAGCCACGGTCACCGACCTGGTGCCGGTCGGAACGACGTTCGTGTCGGCGACATGCGCGAGTCCGTGCGCGGCGTCGTATGACGCCCTCACGAAGACCGTCATGTGGGCCATCGGCGGCATGTCGCCGGGCGACTCGGTCGCGCTGACGTTCGGCGTGACGATCGACACGCCCGCTGCCGCGGCGAACGGCGCGCTGCCGAGCCGAGTGATCGACAACTTCGGCACGATCGGCTCGGACCAGGTGCCCGCGCTCGACTCCAACGTCGTGCGCACGGTCGTGGTCGCGGTGCTCGGCGTGAAGCTGGTCAAGCCACCGGTGCTTCCCCGGGTTGTCCCGCCGGCACCGGTGCTCCCGAAGACCGGGGTTCCGGCTGCACCGGCGGCCGCGCTCGCGCTACTGCTCATTGTCGTCGGCAGCGGGCTCGTGGTGGCCGCCTCGAAGAGCGCTAACCCACGACAGCTGGTCCTGCGAAGGCCACCTCCGACATAGGCCGGATCCCGGCCAGATAGCAGCTGAGGCCCGCGCTCACGGAGCGCGGGCCCTCTGCATTTCTGCGGGGTCTGTCGAGGACGCGCAACTAGACTCGCCACCCGTGATCCGGCTGGACAAGGTCAGCAAGCTTTATCCGAACACCGTCAAGCCCGCGCTCTCCGACGTGTCTGTCGACGTAGAGAAGGGCGAGTTCGTCTTCCTTGTCGGGTCGTCGGGCTCGGGCAAGTCGACGTTCCTGCGGCTACTCCTCAAAGAGGAGCTGCCCTCGGCCGGAAGCGTGCACGTCGCCGGCAAGGACCTCGCGCGGCTATCGCACTGGAAGGTCCCCGGCTTACGCCGGCAGATCGGCACCGTCTTCCAAGACTTCCGCCTGCTGCCCAACAAGACGGTCTTCGAGAACGTCGCCTTCGCGCTCGAGGTGATCGGCCGGCCCAAGCACACCATCCAGAAGGTCGTGCCCGAGGTGCTCGACCTGGTCGGGCTGGACGGCAAGGCCGGGCGGCTGCCGGACGAGCTCTCCGGCGGCGAGCAGCAGCGGGTCGCGATCGCGCGAGCGTTCGTCAACCGCCCGCTCATCCTCATCGCCGACGAGCCGACCGGAAACCTCGACCCGTCGACCAGCGTCGGCATCATGAAGCTGCTCGACCGGATCAACCGCACCGGCACGACGGTCGTCATGGCGACGCACGACGCGGTGATCGTCGACTCGATGCGCCGCCGCGTCGTGGAGCTCGACGCAGGCAAGGTCGTCCGCGACCAGGCTCGCGGCGTCTACGGCTACGCGCAGTAGGGGTCGGCGATGCGCGCGCAGTTCGTGTTGTCGGAGATCGGCATCGGTCTACGGCGCAACCTCACGATGACGATCGCGGTGATCGTCACGGTCGCCATCTCCCTCGCACTCTTCGGCTCGGGGCTGCTCTTCCGCCGCCAGGTCAACGCGATGAAGAGCTACTGGTACGACAAGGTCGAGGTGTCGGTCTTCCTCGCCAAGGACGTGACGCCGGCGCAGCGCGAGGCGATCTCGGCCACCCTGCACGGGCTGCCCGGCGTAAAAGACGTCTTCTACGAGTCGAAGAACGAGGCCTACGTCCACTTCAAGGAGCAGTTCCGCGACTCGCCGGACCTCGTGGCGAACGTCACGCCGGACGCACTGCCCGAGTCGTACCGCGTGAAGCTCAGCGACCCGCGCCAGTTCGACGTCGTCGCGAGCGCGGTGAGCGACCTGCCCGGCGTAGACCAGGTCTACAACCAGCGGCAGATCCTCAAGCGCTTCTTCACGGTGGTCAACGGCTTCCAGATCGTCGCCGTCGCGTTCGCGCTGATCCAGCTGATCGCCGCCGGGCTGCTCATCTCCAACACCATCCGCGTCTCGGCGTTCAACCGCCGCCGCGAGACCGGGATCATGCGCCTCGTCGGCGCGTCCAACCTCTACATCCAGCTGCCGTTCCTGCTCGAGGGCGCGCTCGCCGGGCTGGTCGGCGTGCTGCTGGCGGTCGTCGCGCTCGCCGGCGTGAAGGTCTTCCTCGTCAACCACATCCTGCGCGAGATCATCGTCAACCTCGGCGGCCACCTCATCGGCTGGGGCGACATCCTCAGCCTGATGCTGCCGCTGCTCGTCGTCGGCGTCGGGCTGTCGGCGCTCGCGTCGTTCTTCACGCTGCGCCGCTACCTGCGCGTCTGACCGGCGACCCGCAGCGCGACGGCGAGGTCGTCTGGCGCGATTTCGGGACAAGATCCGCCGCCCTGCCGTCGACGTGTGCTGCAATGTGACGGTTGTGGCTGATGTGACGAGAGGGATCGAGCGCGCGCGGATGACCCGCGCGCGCGTCGTCGCTGCGCTCGTCGCGCTGCTCGCTGCGCTCGGGACCGTCGCGGCGACGCCCGCCCTGGCCCGACGTGAGTCGCTGGAGCACCGCCGCCAGGAGGTCCGGGCCGCGCTCG
>JBHELW010000163.1:0-14425 GCA_046262915.1 Mycobacteriales bacterium
AGGTTGTCGTCGACGTCGAGCGTCAGCTTCAGGTTCTTCCGGGACTTCTCGTAGTCAGCCATGGCCGGGAATCTTAGCGATCACGCCTCAGGGTGTGTCCGGCTGACCCGACGGGTACGGCGGGAGCAACCGCCCCGGACGAAAGGCTGCGCGTCGTGTGGGAGTACCGCTGGGTCGAGACCATCGCCGGCACGGGCGAGGCGACCGAGCTGTCGCGGCTGGGTGCGGACGGCTGGGAGGCGGTCACCGCCGCCCAGATCGGTGTGCACTTCGGCGAGACGTGGGTGCGCGTGCTGCTGAAGCGTGAGCGAAGCAACAGCGTGGTCGACCTCCGGCAGGCGGACTCGCGGACCGCACGCGCGTCGTAGCTCGGGGGCAGCCCGCGCGTCGTAGCCCGCGCGTCGTCGCTGCCTACCATGACCGCATGGCGATCCAACGCTGCGCGCAGTGCGGCACCGCGCGCCGCGGGGATCTCCAGGTGTGCGTGCGCTGCGAGACGGCCTTTCCTACGGCGGACGCGATCACCGACGTCGAGCTGGCGCTGCCGCGTCCGGCCGCTCCGTCGCCGACGCAGTCGCATGGCACGGTGCTGGTCGCGCTGCTCGTTGGCTTCGTCGTCTTCGGGCTGCTGCTCAGCGTGAGCACGCGCCACCTCGGCCCGTTCTCCGGCCATGTTGTCAGCGTCCAGACCAACGGTGTCCACGGGTCGGTCACTGTCACGGTGAGCAACGACGGCTCACGCCGCGGCCGGGCGAACTGCAACGTCACCGTGACCGACGCAGACGGCGTCGCCCGGCGCGGCACGCGGTTCACCACAACCCCGATTGCGCCAAAGCTGTCGATATCGCAGGTCGTCGAGGTGCTGTTGCCGGACGGCGCGCGGCCGACCGGCGTCAGCTGCTGAGGTCGCCCGCCCCCTGCACGCGGTCCAACAGTCGCGAGAGGCGCGAGCGCACCGACAGCCGTCGGCGGACCGCCCCCGGCGCCGCGGCGCTGACGAGGTGCTCGACGAGGTCGAGGTAGGGCGCGTCGTCGTCCGCCGGAACCGTCAGGCCCTCGTGCACGACGTCGCGCAGCTCACTGGCCCCGTGGTCGATCGACATGACGACCGCGCCGCCCCGGCGCGCGTCGTGGACGCGTTCCAGGAGCTGCCACGGCGGCGCCTCGGGTGCGACGACGAGCAGCGTCTCGTTGGCCGGGGTGCGACCGATCCGGTCGAGGCCAACGGCAAGATGCGCGGGCGCGGCAGCGGGGACGTGCCAGCGGACGAGCGTGGGCGTGAGCTCCGGGCGCTGCGCGAGCTCGGCCTCGTCGGTCAGGTGTGCGGCGAAGTGCCAGGGCTCGACGTCCGGCGTGCCGACGAGCAGCAGTCCGCCCGCGGGCTGCTGCGCGCTGCCCAGCGCCGCGGAGAAGTCAACGACGTCATCCTCGAGCGACGTGCCGGCGAGCAGCACACGCAGTAGGGCGACCTGCTCCGCGTTCATTGCGGTCGATCATGCCGGTTGGCGATGCCCCCGGCGAGGCACCGCGCCTGAGCGCTAGGGCAGCGGCTGCTGCGGACCGTTCGGCACCGGGCCGTTCGAGCTGTTCGGGTCGGCGGACGAACTGGAGCTGGGCTGCGGCGACGGCGAGCTCGACGGGCTCGGCTTCGGCGACGGCTTCGCGGACGACTTGGCTGGCGACGGCTTGGGCTTCGGCTTCGGCGAGGTCACCGGCGCGAGCACGCCCGCCGGCGCCTTCTGGCGGAGCGTGCGCACAAGCGCCTTCGCCTGCGCGAGCACGCGGCTGATGCCGGCAGGCTGCGTGCTCTGCAGCACCTGCTGCTCCGCGGCGAGCAACGCGTAGATCTGCCGCGCGAGCGCGGGGTTGCCGTGCACGCGGTCCATCAACGGTGCCAGCGTCTGGTGCAGCTCGGTAGCCGCGGCGGCGACGCTCTCGGCGGACGCCCCCTGGCTCTCGCGCAGCGCGACCTGCTGGGTGAGCTTGCCGAGCTTGGCAGTGGCCGCGTCGACGAGGGTGTCCTGACTGACAGCGCGCGGGGCGACATCGCGATCCGCACTGCGCAGTGCCACGCCGCTGCCGAATAGACCGACGAGCGCCGCCGCGGTCGCGATGAGCCCGGTGACGACATTGCTACGCCGGCGCGCTGGGCGCTCCGCGACCTCGAGGTCGGCGAGCCGGTCCAACACCCGGTCCTGGAACGACGCGAGCTCGGCGCGCTCGCCGTCGACGACCTGCGCGGCGATGGCCGGCTCGTCGGCGTCGGCTGCGGCTGCGGCGAGGATCATGTCCATCTCGAGCGCGAGCCGGAAGTCGGACACGGCCTTGAGGACCTCGGCGACGGGCTGACCGGCGTCCTCGGCGACGGCGCTGATGCGGTCGAGGTCGGATCCGGTCTGCGGGCGCCGGCGGGCGAACGCGCGAGGGCCGCTCGCCGTACGGCGGCGTCGCGCGGACTTCATCTCGGCATGCCCTTCTGTGGCCGGTGGGGAGCTGCCGGTCTGCTGCGACGTTTCGTCGTGGCGGTTGCCGTCTCCTGCCCTGCTCGAGAACTTCCCACGTGGGGCAATTCGCCCACGCCGACCGTCCTCCTAGGGTGTCGGCCGTGACGGCGGATTCCTTCACCCCCAACGCCGGACGCCAGGTCATCGGCATCCTCGGCGGGACTGGAGACCAGGGCCGCGGGCTCGGCCTGCGCCTGGCCGTTGCGGGCCACGACGTCATCTTGGGCTCGCGCGACGTCGAGCGGGCGACCGCAGCCGCGCAGGACGTGCTCCAGCGCCGCCCCGGACTGACTCTCGCGGTGCGCGGCGCGAGCAACGCCGACGCCGCCGCGTCCGCCGACACGGTCATCGCGGCGGTTCCGTACGACGGGCACCGCGAACTGCTCTCGACGCTCGCGCCCGCCTTGGCCGGCAAGATCGTCGTCGACTGCGTCAACCCGCTGGAGTTCGACAAGCGCGGCGCGATGCTGCGCTCGGTGCCGGAAGGCAGCTCCGCCGAGGAGGCCCATACGGTCCTGCCGGAGAGCCGCGTGGTCTCCGCCTTCCACGACGTCTCCGCCAAGCTGCTGCTCGACGACGCGAGCGAGATCCCGACCGACGTGCTCGTCTGCGGCGACGACGAGGACGCCAACCGCTACGTCGCGGAGCTCGCGTCCGCGGTTCCCGGGATGCGCGGCGTCATCGTTGGACCGCTGCGCCTGTCGTGCATCCTCGAGTCGCTGACCTGCGTGCTCGTGGGGGTCAACCGGCGCTACAAGACGCATTCCGGGGTCCGCATCACCGGCGTCTGAGCGGCCTCAGCAGTCGCGCGCGCGCTCGATGCCGGTGCACTCGTCGTTGCCCACGCCGCCATCGCCCACATCGGTGCCGTCGCCGCCACTGAGGAAGTCGTCCCCGGCGCCGGCACTGAGCTGGTCGTTGCCGGCACCGCCGTAGAGGTCGTCGTTACCCCCGAGGGCCACCAGGCGGTCGTTCCCGCCGCCGGCACTGACGTAGTTGTCACCGGCACCGGCAGTGATGACGTCGCTGCCGGAGCCGGAGTACAGCTCGTCATTGCCGTCGCGAGCAATCACGCGGTTGCGCCCGTCACCCGCGCTCACGTAGTTGTTGCCCGCGCCCGCGTCGACGACGTCGGTGCCGTCGCCGGTGTACAGCGTGTCGTTGCCGTCGCCGCCCGTGACGTGGTTGGTGCCGGCTCCGGCGTTGACGACGTCGTTGCCCGGCCCGCCATCGATTCGGTCGCTGCCATTGTCGGCGACGATGTGGTCGTCGCCCTTCCCGCCGGCCGCGAAGTTGGTGCCTACTCCGGCGTTGACCTCGTCGTCATCGGCGCCACCATCGAGGAAGTCGTTGCCATCGGCACCCTCGAGCTGGTCGTCGCCCGCGCCGCCGAAGAGCCGGTCGTTGCCGGCGCCGCCGTAGAGCCCACCGCGCCGCTCGCCGACGTGGAACCCCGGACCGACGCCGATCGTGATGAACGCCGAGTAGTAGTCGTCGCCGTCACCGCCGAGGAGCGTGTCGTTGCCCGCGCCGCCGACCAGCTCGTCGCGACCGTCGTCACCGCAGATGACGTCGTTGCCGCCACCACCGTCGATCTGGTCGTTGCCGGCGAGGCCAGCGATCACGTCGTTGCCCGCCGTGCCCGTCAGCACGTCGTCGTCTGTCGTGCCGACGAGCGTCGCGGCGCGACCGAGGCACGTGGCGCTGGCGGCGCTCGCGTGCGGCGCAAGGGCGGCGACGCCGCACAGCAGCGCGCTGACCGCAAACCACGCGCTACGTCGAGACAGCAGCGGCGATCTCATTTGCCCCCCATGCCGGCTTGGTGCTCAGCCGAGGAGTTCGGCGCGCGCGGGGCGCTTACCTGCCGCGGGTCGTCACTCGTAGCTGTGTTCGGCGCTCGGGTAGGTGCCGTCGCGCACCTCTGCCGCGAACGTCTGGGCCGCGCCGGACAACACGCCGCGCAGGTCGGCGTAGCGCTTGACGAACTTGGGCTTCGGGCCGGCGTTCAACCCGGCCATGTCCTGCCAGACGAGCACCTGTGCGTCGCAGTGCGGCCCCGCGCCGATGCCGATCGTCGGAATGCGCAGCTCCTTGCTGATGCGCTCGGACACGTCGTCGGGAACCATCTCCAGGACGACGGCGAACGCGCCCGCCTCCTGCAGGGCGACCGCGTCCGCGAGCACGCGGTCCGCTGCCGCGCCGCGACCTTGCACGCGATAGCCGCCGAGCCCGTGCTCGCTTTGCGGAGTGAAGCCGACGTGTCCCATCACGGGCACACCCGCATCGACGATCGCGGTCACCTGCGGGGCGACGCGCACACCGCCTTCGAGCTTGACCGCATGAGCGCCGCCCTCCTTCATGAACCGCACTGCCGTGCCGAGCGCCTGCGCGGCGGACTCCTGGTAGGACCCGAACGGCATGTCGCCGACGACCAGCGCATGTCGCGTGCTCCGGGTGACCGCGCGGATCAGCGGCAGCAGCTCGTCGACGGTCACGGACAGCGTCGTCTCGTAGCCGTAGACGTTGTTGGCCGCGGAATCGCCGACGAGCAGCACGGGGATGCCGACCTCGTCGAAGACCGCCGCGGCGTATTGCTCGTAGGCCGTCAACATCGCCCAGCGTTCGCCGCGGTCCTTCATCGCCTGCAGGTGGTGGATCCGCACCCGCCGGCGTACCTCGTCGGTGCGGGGGGAGCCGTACGGCGAGACGCCCTCGCCGGTGGGTTCGCTGCTGGTCGTGGCGCTCGTCATGTCGCCCTCCTCGCCTCGCGGCCCCGTTCGGGGTCCCCGGGCATCGCCCATCGTCGCACGCGGGTCAGTCGGCGAAGCGGTTAGTGATCGGCAGCCGGCGGTCGCGGCCGAAGTTCTTCGGCGTGATCTTCGGACCCGGCGGGTACTGCCGCCGCTTGTACTCCGCCGCGTCGACCAGCCCGATGACGAGCTTCACGAGGTCTGTGTCGTGGCCGCGAGCGATGAGCGCATCGCGACCGAGGTCCCTCTCGACGTAGTCGTCGAGGACGGCGTCGAGGACGTCGTAGGCCGGCAGGCGGTCGGCGTCGAGCTGACCCGGCGCGAGCTCGGCTGACGGCGGCTTGCTGATGATCTGCGTGGGGATCGGCTCGGTCTCGTTGCGGCTCCGTGCCTCGGCGTTGCGCCACTCGGCGAGACGCCACACGAGAGTCTTGGGGACGTCCTTGATCGGCGCGAACCCGCCCGCGGAGTCGCCGTAGAGAGTCGAGAAGCCCGTCGCCAGCTCGCTCTTGTTGCCGGTCGTCAGGACGAGGTGGCCGTGTTCGTTCGAGAGTGCCATCAGCGTCGTCCCGCGCACGCGTGCCTGCAGGTTCTCCGCCGCGAGTCCGGTGAGCCCACCGGAGGCCGCGAGCATCGCGGCGTAAGCGTCGACGGCCGGCTGGATCTCGATGACGCAGTGCGGCGTCCCTTGCCGGCGCGCCAGCTCCGCCGCGTCGTCGCGGCTGCCGGGGGAGGAGTACGCCGAGGGCAACCCGACGGTGTGCACCGCGGGCGCGCCCAGCGCGTCGACCGCGACGGTCGCGACAACCGCGGAGTCGATACCGCCGGAGAGCCCGAGCACGACGCTGGCGAAGCCGTTCTTGCGCACGTAGTCGCGCGTCGCGGTGACGATCGCGCCCCAGACCTCGGCTTCCCCGGCAAGTGGCTCGCAGATGCCACCGTCCGCTCGCTCGTTGACCTTCCGCGCGCCGGTAGTCAGGTCGACGCGCTCGACCACGAGCTCGGTGCCCGCCGCGCTCGCTTCGCCGGGAACCGCCGGCGGCTCGATGTCGACGTCGTGGACGAGAAGCAGCTCGGTGAACCGCGGCGCGCGCGCGAGCAAGCGGCCGTCGGCTCCGACCACCATCGAGTCGCCGTCGAACACGAGCTCGTCCTGTCCGCCGACGGTGTTGACGTAGGCGAACGGGCAGGCCGCCTCCCGCGCGCGGCGCGCGACAAGCTCGAGCCGGTAGTCGCTCTTGCCTTGCTCGTACGGCGAGCCGTTGATGACGATCGCGAGCCCGGCGCCCGCGGCGCCGGCGGCGGCGACGGGGCCGCCCGCCTGCCAGAGGTCCTCGCAAATGAGCACCGCGACGTCGACGCCGGCAATTCGCACCAACGGCAGCCGGACGCCCGGTTCGAAGTAGCGCTCCTCGTCGAACACGCCGTAGTTGGGCAGGAAGTGCTTGAAGTAACGCGCCCGAACCTCGCCGCGCTGCAGGACTGCTGCCGCGTTGCGCCGACCGCCGTCGTCGTCGAGGTAGCCGACGACGACGGGGAGGTCGCCGCTCTCCGACGCCAGCGCCTGCAATGCCGTGAGGTTGGCGTCGAGGAAGCTGCGCCGGTAGACGAGGTCCTCGGGCGGATAACCGGTGAGCGTCATTTCGGGGAACGCGAGGACGTCGGCGCCCGCCTCGACCGCGCGCGCGGTCCACAGCCGGACGGTCTCGGCATTGCGCTCGATGGCGCCGACGGTCAGGTCGACCTGCGCCAGCGCTATGCGCAGCCGCGCCATGATCACGATGCTACGGGCCGCGAGACAACGCCCGCCTACTAGCGGCGCGACGGCATCAGTCTCGTCGGGTCGCGGTCGCACCATCCGCGGCCAAAGCTTCAGGCGGGACAAGTAGCTCAAGACCGGCACGGCCGGCCGGTGTCACGACCAAGCCACGCCCCGACCTGCGACGCTGGACCCAGCGCCGCGACAGGCAGCTCGCGGCCACCGCCGCGCCGAGAGCGCCCGCCAGGTGCGGGCGTCGTTGCGTCCAGTCCGGGCAGCGGCGAGCCACGACTCTCCTTCCGCCTCGGAGCGACAGGACGTCGACGTCCAGCAGGGCGCGCAGGCCGCGGGAACCGAGGTTCGTGACCGACAGGTCGTCGTCGAGCCATTCCTGCCGCAGCAGGCCGTCGAGGACGGCGACGCCCAACTCACCGGCGAGGTGGTCGTAGCAAAGGCGGGCAGCGGCGAGGTCGCGAGCCTCGCGGCTGGGTCGGTGCCGGGGTGCGGGCAGAGGCGGGCAAAGCTGCCCCAGGTGCTCGAGCCCGGCTGCTACCTCGGCACTGGTCAGCCGGTAGAACCGCTGGCGCCCCCGCGGCTCGACCGTAAGCAGTCCGGCGTCAAGCAGGGCCGACAGGTGTTCGCTCGCCGTGGAGCGACCTACGCCCGCATGAGCGGCCAGCTCGGTCGCAGGTCGCGAAGAGCCATCCATGAGCAGGCTGAGGAACACCGCGCGTGCCGGCGAGGCCAGTGCTCGTCCGAGGAAGGAGAGGTCACGGGCCACCGCCAGAGGTTAGGCGGCAATACTTCGGGTCGGACCGAAGCGTCCCTGTTCTATGGTCGCCGGATGTCCACGACCTACAACGTGCACCTCGCCTGGACCGGCTCCACCGTCGGGGGTTACCCGACCTACACGCGAGAGCACCGCGCCACTGCACCGCCGGCCTCCGGCTCCCTGGCCCTGAGCGCGGACCCGGCCTACCTGGGCGACGAGGCACTGCTGAACCCCGAGCAACTCGTGGTCATGGCCGCCAGCAGCTGCCAGATGCTGTCGTTCCTCGCGCTGGCAGCGCGGGCACGCCTGCACGTGGTGAGTTACCAAGACCACGCAGAGAGCCGCCTGTCCAAGGACCCGCCCGTCCGGCTCGAGGAGATCTCACTCCGGCCCGTCGTTTCCATCGCCGGCGGCGACCTGCAGGCGGACCGCGTCGTGAACCTCGCGCACGAGGCGCACCAGCAGTGCTACATCGCGAACAGCCTCATTACGCCCGTGACCATCGAGATGACCGTGATCGGAGCCTGACGGTGCAGGACATCGCGCTGGACCTCGCTGCTCGCCCTGGCTCGCTCGCCCAGTTTGGCCACGTCCTGGGCGCGGCCGACGTAAGTCTGGAAGGCGGCGGCGTCTTCACCGTGGACGGCCGCGCCCATGCGCACTTCCTCGTCGGCGACGGGACCGCCGCGCAGCGGGCCCTCGCCGATGCAGGTCTAGGCACCGCCGAGGTCCGCGACGTCGTGCTGCTGCGCCTCGACCAGGGGAGACCGGGCCAGCTCGGCGAAGTGGCACAACTCATGGCAGACGAGGGCGTCGACATCCAGGTGCAGTACAGCGACCACGACAACCAGCTCGTCCTCGTCGTGCCCGAGCCGCAGCACGAGACAGCTCTGAAGGTGGCCGACCGTTGGAGCGCAGCAGCGGCACGCCCACCCGCGGCGCCCGGGCACCAGACCGGTTCTGCACGCGCGGGTCGCGCATCCTCGTGACCTGCGAGGATGGGGTGCATGGATAAGCAGCAGGAGTTCGTGCTCCGCACCATGGAGGAGCGCGACATCCGTTTCCTTCGGCTGTGGTTCACCGATGTGCTCGGCTTCCTGAAGTCGGTGGCCATCGCGCCGGCCGAGCTCGAGGGCGCGTTCGCCGAGGGGATCGGCTTCGACGGCTCTGCGATCCAGGGCTTCGCGCGCGTGCACGAGTCGGACATGCTCGCCAAGCCCGACCCGGTGACGTTCCAGATCCTCCCGTGGCGCGGTGAGCAGCCCGGCTCCGCGCGGATGTTTTGCGACATCGTCATGCCTGACGGCACGCCGAGCGAGGCCGACCCGCGCTACGTGCTGCGCCGCGCCCTGTCGCGCGCCGCGGATGCCGGCTTCACCTTCTACACGCATCCAGAGATCGAGTTCTTTCTCTTCAAGAGCGCGGCGGAGGCAGTGCCGGTCGACTCGGGTAGCTATTTCGACCTGACGCCGCACGACCACAGCCACGACTTCCGTCGTAGCGCTGTGTCGATGCTCGAGCGGATGGGGATCTCGGTCGAGTTCAGCCACCACGAGGTCGCGCCCGGCCAGCACGAGATCGACCTGCGGTACGCCGATGCGCTGACGACCGCCGACAACGTGATGACGTTCCGACATCTCGTCAAGGAGGTCGCGCTCGAGCAGGGGATCTACGCGTCGTTCATGCCGAAGCCGCTCGCCGACGCGCCGGGCTCGGCAATGCACACGCACCTGAGTCTCTTCGAAGGCGACCGCAACGCCTTCCACGACCCCGGCGACGAGTTCCATCTCTCCAAGGTCGCGAAGGCGTTCATCGCCGGCGTACTGGTCCACGCGGTGGAGATCACTGCCGTGACAAACCAGTGGGTCAACTCCTACAAGCGGCTGACGTGGGGTGGCGAGGCTCCGGCGTATGTCTGCTGGGGACACAACAACCGCTCGGCGCTCGTCCGCGTGCCGATGTACAAGCCGGCGAAAGGTCAGTCGACGCGCATCGAGATGCGCTCGCCCGACTCCGCGTGCAACCCCTACCTCGCGTTCGCGGTGATCCTGGCCGCCGGGCTGAAGGGCATCCAGGAGGGTTATGAGCTGCCGCCCGGGGCCGAGGACGACGTCTGGGCGCTGTCCGACACCGAGCGCAAGGCGATGGGCATCGACCGGTTGCCGGGCAGCCTGTCGGACGCGATCCGCGCGATGGAGAGCTCGGAGCTTGTCGCGGAGACGCTCGGCGAGCACGTGTTCGACTACTTCCTGCGCAACAAGCGCGCGGAGTGGGAGGACTACCGCCGCCAGGTGACGCCGTTCGAGGTCGAGCGCTACCTGCCGCTGCTATGACCGCGCGGCTGCTCGCGCTGACCCATGCGACGCACGAAGGCCTCGGTGCACTCGCCGACTGGTTGCCTGCAGCGGGTCTCGACATCGACGAGGTCGCCCCGCATCGCGGTGACGACGTGCCGACGGGTCTCGACGACCATGCGGGGCTGCTGGTCATGGGCGGCCCGATGGGTGTGCGTGACGTCGACCGTCATCCCTGGCTCGCCGACGAGATGGCGCTACTGCGGACCGCGGTCGCCGCCGGCCAGCCCGTGCTCGGGGTCTGCCTCGGCGCGCAGCTGCTCGCGGCGGCGTTGGGCGGTGTCGTCGAGCGCGCGCGTGCTGGTCCAGAGATCGGGGCGATGCACGTCTACCCGACGCCGGTCGCGCGCGCGGACCCGCTCTTCGCCTCGGTGCCGCCGATCAGCCCCGTCGTCCAGTGGCACTACGACGAGATCGTCTCGCTGCCACCCGCCGCGGAGCATCTCGCCTCGTCCCCGCAGTGTCCGCACCAGGCGTTCCGCGTCGGTGCGGTCGCGTGGGGGCTGCAGTTCCACGTCGAGGCGTCGCCTGCCGTCGTAGCCGACTGGACCGCGGTCGACGCCGACGCGCTGCGCCGCGACGGGCGGGACCCGGATGGCGTCATCGCCGAGGTTTCCGCCAGCTGGGCGGACATCGAGCACACCTGGCAACCCGTCGCGCGCCGCTGGGCCGCGATCGTCGGTGAAACGGAGCGAACCGCACCGGCGTACTGACGGTCTTGCAGTAGAGGTGCCCGCCCGGGCGCTCCTGTTGCCGCGCGCGCGTAACGCCCCGAGACGTATTGTCGGCACCTGTCCCGCCGGTCAGCATGACGCGTCCAGCGGCGTTCGCTCGATCGAGGAGAGGCATGCCCGACATCCCAGACGACGACGAGCAGACCCACCCCGAAGCGCCCGGGTTCCTCGCGCAGCAGCGCCACAACTTCTCGGTCTGGCGCCGGGAGCGCCGCCGCGCGCGTACGGCGAAGGGCCGGGCGGGCGGTCGACGGCTGACGATGGCGCTCTTCGTCGTGCTGATCCTGCTCATGGGGACGTTCTTCGTGTCGTTGGGCTACCTCTTCGGGGCGAAGGCATCCGGTACCCGCCTCTCGCTCGACGAGGCGAAGGCGCTTGCCGACCAGGGCCGCATCGCGCAGGCCACGTTCCACGACGAGGACAACCGCGTGACGGGAAGGTTCGTCGCGCTGCCCCCCGCCCCGAAGCCCGTGGTCAAGCCCCGTCCCGCCGCGTCGGGCAGCCCGAACGCCGCCACGTCGGCGAAGCCCGCGGCGAGTGCCAAGCCCGCGGCGGGTGCCAAGCCCGCGGCGAGTGCCAAGCCCGCCGCGAGCGCGAAGCCTGCCGCGAGCGCGAAGCCGGCCGTGAAGACCTATCCGAACCTGCCGAAGACGAGCCCGGTCAACAACCCGCGGTTCGCCGGCGACTACTACTTCGACTACCCGTCCAGCGGACCGCTGACCGCCGACCTCTACCGCAGCCTGGCGGGCGCCCGCATCGACATCGACAAGCAGGTCACCAAGCAGCGTGTCCGGCTGGCGACGACGTTCCTGTTGCCGCTGATGATCCTGGCGACGGCGTTCGCGCTGCTGTTCTCTCTCGGCCGCCAGACGTCTTCGGCCATCGGCGAGGTCATGACCTTCGGCACGATCGGCCGCGGCAAGGCCAAGCGCAGCCGGCAGGCGGTGACCTTCGAGGACGTGGGTGGCGCTGAGGAAGCGGTCGCCGAGCTGCGCGAGGTGCGCGACTACCTCACCGATCCCGAGAAGTACGAGGCCCTGGGCGCCGCGCCACCGAAGGGCGTGCTGCTCTTCGGTCCGCCCGGCTGCGGCAAGACGCTGCTCGCCAAGGCGGTCGCCGGCGAGGCCAACGTGCCGTTCTTCTCGATCTCCGGTGCCGAGTTCGTCGAGTCACTGGTCGGCGTCGGCGCGGCCCGGGTGCGCGACCTGTTCCAGCGCGTGCGGGCCGTGGCGCCCGCGATCGTGTTCATCGACGAGCTGGACGCGGCGGCGCGCAAGCGCGGCGGCGGCGGTGGTGGTGGCGGGTCCGACGAGCGCGAGCAGACGCTCAACCAGCTGCTGGTCGAGATGGACGGTTTCGAGGTGTCGGCCGGCATCGTCGTCGTCGGCGCGACCAACCGCCCGGACATCCTCGACCCCGCGATCATGCGGCCGGGGCGCTTCGACCGGCACATCACGATCGAGCGGCCCGAGCACGACGGCCGCGAGCACATCCTGAAGATCCACGCCAAGGGCAAGCCCATCGCGCCGAACGTCGACTTCACGCACCTCGCGGATCGCACCCCGGGGTTCACGGGCGCCGACCTGGCGAACGTCGTCAACGAGGCCGCGCTGCTCACCATCCGGCAGGAGAAAGACCTCATCGAGGTGCCGGAGTTCATGGAGGCGATCCAGCGCGTCCTGTCCGGGCCGAAGCGTCGCGGGCGGCTGCTCACGGAGGAGGAGCGGCAGCGCACCGCCTACCACGAGGCCGGGCACGTCGTCGTCGCCGCGGCAGCCGGGCACGCGGAGGAGGTGCACCGGGTCTCGATCCTCGCGCGCGGCCGCGCCGTCGCGACGACCGACATGCAAACGGATGCGGACGCGAGCCTGCTCACCCACTCGCAGCTGCGCGGACGCCTGGTGACCAAGCTGGCCGGCATCGCCGCCGAGACGCTGATCTTCGGGGAGGGGTCTACCGGCGGCGAGCAGGACCTCGAGGAAGCAACCGCGCTGGCCCGGGACATGGTCGCCCGCTACGGCTTCAGCCCGAAGCTCGGGCCCGTGCGGCTGCTGGCGAAGTCGAGCGCGGGCTACCTCCAGGAGGACACGCCGCTCGGCGACCTCGCGCCCGAGACGCGCGAGGCTGTCGACACGGAGATCCGGCGGCTGATCTCGGAGGCGCAGGCCGAGGCGACGTCGATCCTGTCGCGGCACCGCAAGACCCTGGACGGCCTGTCCAGCCGGCTCGCCGTAGAGGAGACCCTCGAGGGCGAGGTTCTGCAGGAGGTGCTCAAGCCGATCTCGAAGGAGATGTCGACCGAGCACATCGGGCCGAACGGGCGGGCGCCGGCGAAGGCGCGCAGCAACGGCTCCGGCAACGTCAAGGTGCGGCGTACGGCGCGGCCGCGCGCCGCAACACGGCATAGATAGCGCTACGTCGCGCGTTACGGGGTAGGTACCTACCGGGCGGCACGGCTGACAGAGGCAGGGGCATGGAACGCAGCACGGCGGGTCGATGGCTCGCCCGTGCCCGCGCTGCCAGCGTCGCCGTAGTCGTCATCGGGCTCGCCGTCCCGGTTGCCGCGCGTGCCGTCGCACTCAACTGCCCGACCGCGAAGCGGGTCGGGTCGGCGAAGTCGTCGTGGCAGTCGCTGCGGCTGCCGAAGTTCGGCGATGTCGGCCCGCAGGTCGTCGTCGACTACGCCGTCGACGCGCAGTTCCCCAACCGCGTGTTCATCACCAACGGTTTCATGCTCTTCCGCTCCGACGACGGCGGCTGCGCGTGGCAGGGCCCGGTCTTCCAGGCGCCGGACTCGCCCGCGTCCGCGACCGGACAGCCCGCGGGCCAGATGCACATCACCTCGATCGAGCTCGGTGACCCCGGGGCCGACGTCTTTCTGACCGTCGTCGACGGCGACCCGAGCGCACCGACTGCGCGGCCGCACGTCTACCGCAGCCGGTTCGGCGCGACCGGCACCTACCTCGCCTCCGACACCGGGCTGCCGCCGGTCGGTCAGCCGCTGAAGCTGGTCGCCGCCTCCGGGCCCGAAGCGCCCGTCTACTTGTCGATTCAGCCCGTTCGCCTCGGCATCAAGGAGCTCGCCGGGCTGACGCCCGCCGACCGCGGCGTGCTCTACCGCAGCGACGACCGCGGCGCGTCATGGCAGCAGGTCAGTGACGTCTCGAGCCTGCCAGACGCCATCACCGACATGGCACCGGAGTCGCGCAACACTAAGACGCTGTGGGCCGTTTCCGGCGGCAAGCTCCTCGTGTCGACCGACGGCGGCGTCACGTTCGCCGCGCCGTCGGGGCTCCCGGCGGAGCGGCAGGCAACGGAGCACTTCACCGCCGTAGACGTCGGGCCGATCGGCGACGGCGAGAGCATCTTCAGCGCCAGCGAGCTCGTCATCGGCTACAGCGACACCGGCACCACGGCGCTGGCGACCTACGACCGCGGCGCGAGCTTCTTCCCGCTCGCCGCACCGGCCGGCGTCGACGCGGCCGACCACGGACGCCTGCGGACCGACCTCATCGTGTCGACAACCGGCGCGACGTCGCACATCTTCGAGAT
>JBHELW010000164.1:0-4772 GCA_046262915.1 Mycobacteriales bacterium
TGGGCAGTCGGCGAGGCCCGGCGCGAGATCGGGAAACGCGGCGAGGACTCGCTCCGGCGTCACGGCACCGAGCCCGAAGGACCGCACGCCGGGCGTATCGATGACCCATCCACCACCCGGCAGCGCGAGCGCGACCGCCGACGAAGACGTGTGCCGCCCGCGCCCGAGGTTTGTCACCTCGCCGATCGCGCGCTCGGCGTCGGGCACCAACCGGTTGACCAGCGTCGACTTGCCGACCCCGGAGTGCCCGATCAACACGCTGGTGCGCCGGCGCAACCGGTCCTGAAGCACGCGAAAGCCCTCGTCACCCGCGTCGCGACTGACCGCGACCGCGCGCACGCCGAGCGGCTCGTACGCCGAGAGCAACGCGTCCGCTACCCCGAGGTCGCGCTTGGTGAGGCAGAGCAGCGGCGCAAGCCCGCCGTCGAAAGCGGCCACGAGGCAGCGGTCGACGAAGCGCGGCCGCGGCGGCGGGTTCGCGAGCGAGACCACCATCACGAGCTGGTCGGCGTTGGCGACGATCGGGCGCTCGATCGGGTCGGTGTCGTCGGCAGTACGGCGGAGCACGGTCGTCCGCGGCTCGATCCGGACGACGCGCGCGAGCGTCCCGGCGGCGCCGGTCGCGTCGCCGGCGAGGGCGACGCGGTCCCCGACGACGATGGAGGTGTCGCGCAGCTCGCGCGCGCGCATCGCCGTAACGAGATCGTCGCCGACGCGGCAGCGGTAGCGCCCGCGGTCGACGGCGATGACGACGCCGGCCGCGGCGTCGGCGTGCGTCGGTCGCATCCGGGTACGCGGGCGCGTCGCGGGTCCCGCGCGGTGGCGGATGTCGTCCTCGTCCGGCTGGCGCCTCACGCGGCGCCGGCGAGCATCGACCGCCAGGTGGCGGCGAAGCCGGGGAACGTCTTGCGCGTCGTGTCGACGTCGTCAAGAACGACGCCGGGCACCACTAACCCGATGACGGCGAACGCCATCGCCAGCCGGTGGTCGGCGTGCGTATGCAGCAGCGCCCCGCGCAGCGCGCCGGGCGTGATGTCGAGTGCGTCCTGCGTCGGGCGCACGTCCGCGCCGAGCGCACCGAGCTCGTGCGTCAACGCCGCCAGCCGATCGGTTTCGTGGCCGCGGAGGTGCGCGATCCCGGTCAGGCGGCTCGGCGTCTTCGCGAGTACGGCGAGCGCCGCGACCGTTGGCGCCAGCTCGCCGCACGCCGACAGGTCGGCCTCGACGCCGGCGATCGACGGCGGTCCGCTGACGACGACGCCCCCGGCGTCGCGCGCGACCTCCGCACCCATCCGTTGCAGCAGCGGCAGCAACAGCGCACCCGGCTGACTCGTCGTCTCCGGCCACCGCTCGACGCGCACCGTGCCACCGGTCGCGACCGCCGCGGCAAGGAAGTAGGACGCGGTGGACAGGTCCGGCTCGATCGCGATGCGACCGGCGCGGTACGGCCCGGTCGGCGTCACGTCCCAGGAGCGGACGTCGGACGTGACGCGCGCGCCGGCCGCGCGCATCATCGCGACGGTCATGTCGACGTACGGCGCACTGGGCACCGCACCGTCGACCGTGAGCGACAGGCCGTCGGTGAACAGTGGCGACGCGAGCAGTAGCGCCGAGAGGAACTGACTCGACGCCTGCGCATCGAGTCGGACCGAGCCACCGGGGACCGCGCCGCTTCCGGTCACGACGAGCGGCAGCAGCTCGCCGGGCGACGCGTCCGCGATGATGCCGAGCGCACGCATCGCGTTCAGCAGTGGCGCGAGCGGGCGCGCGCGCATCGCGGCATCGCCGTCGAAGCGCACGCGCACGTTCGTCAGTGCGGCGAGCGGCGGCAGGAAACGCGCGACGGTGCCGGCATTGCCGACGTCGACGTCGACCGCCGTGCCCACCGTCGCGCGCAGCGTGTCGGCCGAGCCGGTCACCTGCCACGCGTCGCCGTCGGTCGCGACAGCCACGCTAAGCCGCCGCAGGCCAGCGGCCATCAGCTCCGTGTCGCGACCGCGCAGCGCGCCCGAGAGCGTCGTCTCACCGTCGGCGAGCGCGCCGATCACCAGCGCGCGGTTCGTCATCGACTTCGACCCAGGCACGGCAACGGTTGCGTCGACTGCGCCGCGCGCGGTCGGCGCGGGCCACGGCTCGGGCACGCCGTCACCGTAGCCGCGCTACCTAGACTGGATCTCCCGACGGAATCTCCCGACTCAATGTCTCTGGCAAAAGGACTCTCGCGTGCGGCGTGTGACGACGTGTGCCCTCGCGATGGCGGCGGCGCTCGGCGTAGCAGGGTGCACGTCGGGCAGCCCGAGCGCGCAGATCACGCCGTCACCCATCGTCGAGCCGAGCCCGACGCCGTGTCCCACGCCGGCCCGCATGCCGAAGCCGATCGTGTGGCCGGCGGGTGTGCCGCGCGACATGCCGAAGCCGCCGACGGCGGTCATCTTCAAGACGCAGCGGCAGAGCAACCTGACGATCGTCTACTTGCGCACGCAGACGTCGTTGCGCGACGGCGTGCTTTTCGTCCTCCGCGCCTTGCCGGCGGCGGGCTATGTGCTCGGCCGCGGTGACGCGGAGACGATCGAAGCCGAGGCGCCGTTCAGCCGCGACAACCTGCGCGGCCTCGTCAAGCTGCTCGCGACGCAGAACTGCCAGACGACGTGGCTCTTCGCCGTTGGGTCCGCGGCGCCCGCGGGTAACGGGCCGGTGCTCCCGGGCTACCACAGCCCAACCCCGAGCTCGCTGCCCTTCGGCTCGAGCTCGCCCTAGCCCGCGGTGTGCGGGCGCTACGCGTCGAGCCGGCCACCCGACGTCCTCGCCGGCCACTACGGGGCCGACCTCGGTGACATTGCGGAGCTGCGAGCCAGCTGGAACGTCGCGCCGACGATGCCGGTCGCAGCCGTCGTCGCGCGGCCGCCCGAAGGAGGCGAGGAGCCGCGCCGCGAGCTGCGCGCGATGCGCTGGGGGCTCGTGCCGTCGTGGGCTGATGACCCGTCGGTAGGCAGCCGGTTCATCAATGCCCGCGCGGAGACCGTCGCCGACAAGGTCATCTTCCGACAGCTCTTGCGCCGCCGCCGCTGCCTCATCCCCGCCGACGGGTTCTACGAGTGGCTTGTGCTCGCGCAGACTGACCGCCAGCCGTTCTTCATCACGTCGCGCGACGGCGCGCCGCTGTCGTTCGCTGGGCTCTACGACGAGTGGCGCGACCCGGCCGCGCCCGACGAGCCGTCGCTGTGGTCCTGCACGATCGTGACGACGGCGGCCAACCAAGACGTCGCGTTCCTGCACGACCGGATGCCGGTCATTCTTCGGACCGAAGACTGCGATGCGTGGCTGGCTGCCACTGAGGACGACGTCGCGCCGGCGGTAGCTCTACTGCGGGCGCCCGCGCGCGGAACGCTCGCCGCGCACCCCGTGAGCCGCGCCGTCGGTGACGTGCGCAACGACGGACCGCACCTCACCGACGCCGTCGCGTTCGACCAACCACTCACCCTGTTCGACCCGATGACCAGCCGGAATCCAGAAGTTTGGGGGTTGTGAAGACACGGCATCACCGATAGACCTGTCCACTTGAGATCGCCTGGAGGAACCGCAGTGGTTGACCTCGACGTCGCGCGCCGTCGGCTGACCGAGCTGCTCGCCGAGCTCGACAGCTCATCCGGCGTGCTCGGGCGCAACGGCGAGGCGTCGGACCCGGGCGAGCTCACCGTCGTAGACCAACACCCCGCCGACGCGGCCAGCGACCTCGCCAACGCCGAGAGCGACGAAGCGCTGCTCGGCCTGTTGCACGACCAGCAGGCGCAGTACCGCGCGGCGCTCGCGCGCATCGACGCGGGGAGTTACGGCAAGTGCGTCAGCTGCGGCGACGCACTGCCGGACGAACGACTCGAGGCGCGGCCGGAAGCCGCGCGCTGTGTGTCCTGTCAGCACGCGCTGGAGGTCAGGTGACCCGCACGGCCACGATTGCCACCGAGACGGTCCGCCGAATACGGCGCGACGCGCGATTCCGCCGCGCGGTCGCCGAGCGCGTCCCCGACCCGACCTGGCGTAACCGCGGCGCGTGCCTCGCCTACGACCCCGAAGTCTTCTTCCCGAACGCCGCCGAGGATCCGGCGCCGGCGATGGTCATCTGCCACACCTGCGCGGTGCAGGGCGCGTGCCTTGCCGCCGCGCTCGACAGCGCGGACTGCGACGGCGTGTGGGGTGCGACCACGCCGGAAGAGCGGCGCGTCATGCGCAACGTCTGGGTGATGCGCTCCTAGCGAGCTACGCCGGACGCGTCGCCGTCTCGACCAAGCGAGCTACGCCGGACGCGTCGCCGACGCGACCAAGCGGATCCCGGTCGACTCGCCCTGCCGCTCGCGTGCGAGCGCGACCTCGGTCGTGACCAGAGTGTCGAGAGCGCCGCGGTCCGCGGCGAGTGCGGGCACGACGCTCGCCGCGCCGAGGACTGTGCGCGGTTGGATCGACTCGACGGCGTAGCCACTGTCGCGCAGCATCGCCTCCAGCTCCTCTGGCCAGAAGCAGCGCTTGACGGTGCCGTCGCCATTCGCAACGAGGACGACGTCGGCGGACGGCACATCGGCGAGCTCAGCCCAGCGGCCCTGCTCGGCGAGCTGGGCGAGGCCGAGCGCGAGCGAGTCAACGCAGAGCAGCAGGCGACCGCCGGGCCGCAGTGCGCGGTTGCTCGCCTCCAGCGTCGCCTCCGCGACGAGGTGATGGGAGAGCGCGCCCGCCTCCGCGATGACTCCGTCCAGGCTCGCGTCGGGGATCCCGTCGAGGTC
>JBHELW010000165.1:0-2769 GCA_046262915.1 Mycobacteriales bacterium
CACAACGGCGAGATGGCCCTCGACGCGGCGGCGCAGCCCTGCGGGGGCTTCGAGGGCAACGCGCAGTCCTTCCGAGTTGTCGTCCGGCTCGAGGCAAAGGTGTTCGGCGCGAACGGCGAGCTGGCGGGACTCAACCTCGCGCGCGCGACGCTGGATGGCGCGACGAAGTACCCGTCGCCGCGTGACGCAGGCGGGACCAAGTACGGCGTCTACGCCGACGACGCCGCGGTCTTCTCGTGGCTACGCGCGGGTGCACCGGACGCCAGACCAAGCTTCGAGGCACAGGTCATGGACTGGGCCGACGATGTCGCCTACTCCGTGCACGACTTCGAGGACGGGGTGCACTCCGGGCTCGTCAAGCTCGGTGAGCTGGGCGACGCCGCAGTGCTCGACGAGCTCGGCGAGCTCACCGCGGCGCGCTATCCCGCCGCCGCGGCGCGCGACGCGCGCAGTGCACTCGAGGAGCTGCTCGCCGCGCCGTGGTGGGTCGCGTCCTATGACGGGACAGCTCGCGCGCAGGCCGCGTTGAAGCGCACGACGAGCGAGCTCATCGCGCGCTTCTGCGCGTCGGTCGTTACCGCGACGCAGCGCGCGTCAGGTGGCGGGCCGTTGCATCGCTACGGCGCCGACGTGATCGTGCCCGCTGACGTGCGGCTGGAATGCGAAGCGCTCAAGGCCGTCACAGCACGGTTCGTCATGGGCCGCAGCGGCGCCGCGGCGCTGCAACAACGGGAGCGTGAGATCGTGGCCGAGCTGGTCGCGGCAGTCGCGGATGGCGCGCCCGACGTGCTGGAGCCCGCGTTCGCGGACAGCTGGCGCGCCGCGTCCGACGACACCGCACGGCTGCGGGTCATCGTTGACCAGGTGGCCAACCTCACCGACATCTCGGCGCGCGCCTGGCACGCCCGCCTCGTTGCGACTTGACGCCGACGGGCGGCGGCAAACCGGAGGTCAGCAGTCGGCAGTACAGGGCGGCTCGTCGCTGCCCGCGCGCTGCCGCGCGGCGCGCACCGCGCGGGCCGGAGAGCCCTGGCCGCCAGCGCGCCAGGAGTCGAGGTAGGGCCACGGGTAGACCATCCCGCGGCGCACCCACCAGATGCCGTCCCGCGTCGGCCACGAGATGCCAAAGTGCAGGTGCGTCGGGCCACCGCGCGCCGACCCGGTGTTGCCCACCTGGCCGAGTGGCGTCCCGGCCGCGACCCGTACGCCGGGAGCAACGCCGGAGGCAATCGCCTGCAGGTGCGACCCGTAATAGCGGACGCCGTCGTCCCCGACGACCGAGACGGACAAGCCACCCCGGTCGGCGCCGCGGTTGGTCGTCGACCGCCAGCGGTCGACGCGGCTGACCTCGTCGACGACGCCGTCGACCGGCGCGACATAGGCACAGCCGCGCGCCGCGAAGATGTCGGTCGCGGGGTAGTCGTGGTGGCTGTGGCCGTACGAGGTCGCGCACGCAGCGACCGGGAAGCGGTAGGAGACGCGGCCCGGCGGCGGCGCGGCGACCGGCGGGTGCGCGACTGCGCTCGCCGGAGGGCGCGCGCCGTAGCCGGACCCGGCGCTGCGCGACGGCACGACGTGGACGGGCGGCAGCGGACCGAGCGACGGGCTCGCGGTGCTGACAGCGGGCGCGGGCGACGCGACGGGTTGGGTCGGCTCCCCACCCCAGCCCGCAAGTACAGCGCCGACGAGCAGTAGCGCCGCGAGCCGCCGGCAGTGCGCCACGACGAGCGATGTTACGGCGGCAGCCGCCCGCCGTAGCATGTGGACCGGCTTCCCCGCCGGCACGCCGCGAGGCGCATGCTGGACGTCGACAGCGAGACGACGAGGGGACCCGTGGCCGGGCGCATCCGCGACGAGGACATCGCGATCGTCCGCGAGCGGTCGACCATCGACGCGGTCGTGGGCGAGCATCTCCAGCTGCGCAACGCGGGCGGCGGCGAGCTCAAAGGTCTGTGCCCGTTCCACGACGAGAAGACGCCGTCGTTCCACGTCGCGCCCGCCCGCGGGGTATTCCACTGTTTCGGCTGCGGCGAGGGCGGCGACGTCATCGACTTCGTCCGCAAGCTCGAGCATCTGAGCTTCACCGAGGCCATCGAGCACCTCGCCGGCCGCGCCGGTGTCGAGCTGCACTACGAGGGTGGCACCGCCAGTGCGCGCGGCAGCACGAGCCAGCGGCAGCGGCTGGTCGAGGCACACGTCGCGGCGCAGGCGTTCTACGCCGAGCGGCTGCACACTGACCCGGAGGCGAACCCGGGGCGCACGTTCCTGCAGGAGCGTGGCTTCGACGAGTCGGTCGCGACGACCTACGGCGTCGGGTTCGCGCCCAACTCCTGGGAGGCGTTGACCAAGCACCTCGCCGGCCGCGGGTTCACGCGCGAGGAGCTGCTTGCCGCCGGTTTGGTGTCGCAGGGGCAGCGCGGCGTGATCGATCGCTTCCGCGGCCGACTGATGTTCCCGATAGCGGACATCACCGGCGATCTCATCGGCTTCGGCGCGCGCAAGCTGCTCGAGAGCGACAACGGCCCGAAGTACCTCAACACCCCTGAGACGCCGATCTACAAGAAGAGCCACGTGCTCTACGGCGTCGACCGCGCGAAGCGCGAGATCGCGCGCCGGCACCAGGCGGTCATCGTCGAGGGCTACACCGACGTCATGGCGTGTCACCTCGCCGGTGTCCCGACGGCGGTGGCGACGTGTGGGACGAGCTTCGGCAGCGACCACATCGCCGTCATTCGCCGGCTGCTCATGGACCAGGACGAGTTCCGCGGC
>JBHELW010000166.1:0-14113 GCA_046262915.1 Mycobacteriales bacterium
CATCGAGCCGTGGTCGATGCCCGAGCCACTGCTGCCCGTCGCCATCCAGGCGAAGAGCAAGGCCGACGAGGACAAGCTCGGCACCGCGCTCAACCGCCTGGTCGCGGAGGATCCGACACTGCGACTGGAGCGCAACGTCGAAACGCACCAGCTCGTGCTGTGGTGCATGGGTGAAGCGCACACGGACGTACTGCTCGACCGGCTCAAGACGAAGTACGGCGTCGCGGTCGAGCAGGTCGACCTGCGCGTGCCGTTGCGTGAGACGTTCGCCGAGGCGGTCAAGGCGCAGGGTCGCCACGTGAAGCAGTCCGGCGGGCACGGGCAGTTCGGCGTCTGCCAGATTGAGGTGTCGCCACTTCCCCGCGGCGGTGGCTTCGAGTTCATCGACAAGATCTACGGCGGGTCGGTGCCCAACCAGTTCATCCCGTCGGTGGAGAAGGGCGTCCGCGCGCAGATGGAGAAGGGGATCGCGGCCGGCTATCCCGTCGTAGACATCCGGGTGACGCTGCTCGACGGCAAGGCCCACTCGGTCGACTCGTCGGACATGGCGTTCCAGATCGCCGGGCAGCTCGCGCTGAAGGAGGCCGCCAAGGCCGCGACGGTGCAGCTACTGGAGCCAGTCCTCGAGCTGCAGGTCATGGTCCCCGACGAGTACGTCGGCGCGGTGATGTCGGACCTGTCGTCCCGCCGCGGCCGCGTCGCCGGCACGGAGCCGGTGGGCACGACGGGCGGCGCGGCGCGCACGCTGATCCGCGCGGAGGTACCGGAGACAGATGTCGTGCGCTACGCGATCGACCTCCGTTCCCTGACCCACGGCACCGGCACGTTCTCGCGCACCTACGCGCGCCACGAGCCGATGCCGGCGCACCTCGCGTCGAAGGTGCTCGCCGCAGCGGCCGACTAGCGCGGCCAGGCGTCGGCGAGCAGCCGGCCCGCTGCACGCCGCGCCGTCCCGCCGTAACACCCCCGAATCGACATCAACCGGCCCCATAAGCGCGTCTTGATGTCGATTCGAGGTAGTCCGCGCGGGCGAGGTGGTCGGCGCGGGCGAGGTGGTCGGCGCGGGCGTGGTGGTCGGCGCGGGCGAGGTGGTGGTCGGCGCGGGTGAGGGGTGCAGCGTCAGGTCTGCGGCCAGGCGTCGGCGAGCAGCTGGCGCGTGTCCGCGAGCAGCTGCGGCAGGACGCGCGTGTGCCCGACGACCGGCATGAAGTTGGTGTCGCCGCCCCATCGCGGCACGACGTGCTGGTGCAGGTGCGCGGCGATGCCCGCGCCGGCGACCGTGCCCAGGTTGAGCCCCACGTTGAAGCCCTGCGGATTTGACACCGCGCGCATCGCCACCAGCGCATCGCGAGTCAGCTCGGTGATCTCGCGCGCCTCGTCCGCCGTCAGGTCGCAGAAGTCCGCGACGTGCCGGTAGGGCACGACCACGAGATGGCCGGGGTTGTACGGATAGAGATTGAGTACTGCGTAGGCCACCGCGCGCCGCGCGACGACCAGGCCGTCCTCGTCGGACAACTCGGGCACATGGCAGAACGGGCATTTGTCGTCGCCCGCGTCGCGCTTGATGTAGGCCATGCGGTGCGGCGTCCACAACCGGCCGAACGCGTCGGGGTCACCAACCCCGTGCTGCTCCTCGCGGTCGGTCACGGTTCCGGTACGGCGAAGAGCGCGTCCGGCTCGGTGAGGCGGTCGGCGACGACTTCGAGAATCTCGCGCACGGCCTCGTCGACAGCGACGCCACGTCGCTCTACGCCGGAGCGGTAGCGGAAGGACACCGCGCCGGCCTCGACGTCGCGGTCTCCCGCGATCAGCATGAACGGCACCTTCTGGTGCTGTGCGCGGCTGATCTTCTTCTGCATGCGCTCGTCCGACGCATCGACCTCGACGCGCAGCCCGGCCGCGGCCAGCCGGCTCGCGACGTTGTCGAGGTAGCCGACATGTCGCTCGGCGATCGGGATGCACACGACCTGCACCGGTGCCAGCCACGCGGGGAACGCGCCGGCGTAATGCTCGGTGAGCACTCCGAAGAACCGCTCGATCGAGCCGAACAGCGCGCGGTGGATCATCACCGGGCGCTGCCGGGTGTTGTCGCCGTCCTGGTACTCCAGCTCGAAGCGCGCGGGCAGCTGGAAGTCGACCTGGATCGTCGACATCTGCCACGTGCGGCCGATGGCGTCCCGCGCCTGCACGGAGATCTTCGGCCCGTAGAACGCCGCACCGCCCGGGTCCGGCACGAGCGCGAGACCGGACTCCTCCGCCGCCGCCCGCAGCGCCTCAGTCGCCTCCGCCCAGTCGGCAGGGTCGCCGGCAAACTTCGCCTTGGTGTCGTCGCGGGTCGACAGCTCGAGGTAGAAGTCCGTGAGCCCGTAGTCGCGCAGCAGGTCGAGCACGAAGTCGAGCAGTGAGCGCAGCTCGGCGGCCATCTGCTCGCGCGTGCAGAAGATGTGGCTGTCATCCATCGTCAGCCCGCGCACGCGGGTCAGCCCGTGGACCACTCCCGACTTCTCGTAGCGGTAGACCGTGCCGAACTCGAACAGGCGCAGCGGCAGGTCGCGGTAGGACCGACCGCGCGAGCGGTAGATGAGGATGTGGAACGGGCAGTTCATCGGCTTGAGGTAGTAGCGCGCGCCCTCCATCTCCATCGGTGGGAAGAACCCGTCGGCGAACCACTGCAGGTGCCCGGACGTCTCGAACAGCGTCGACTTCGAGATGTGCGGCGAGTTGACGAACAGGTAGCCCGCGGCCTCGTGCCGCGCGCGCGAGTAGTCCTCCATCACCCGGCGGACGACGCCGCCCTTCGGGTGGAAGACAGCGAGCCCCGATCCGATCTCCTCGGGGAAGGAGAACAGGTCGAGTTCGGCACCCAGCCGGCGGTGGTCGCGCTTCTCTGCCTCCTCGAGCTGGTGCAGGTGAGCCGCGAGCGCTTCCTCGCTCTCCCACGCGGTGCCGTAGATGCGCTGGAGCATCTGGTTGCGCTCGTCGCCCCGCCAGTACGCACCGGCCGTACGCATGAGCTTGAACGCCGGGATGCGCGCGGTGCTCGGTACGTGCGGCCCGCGACAGAGGTCGACCCAGCCGTTGTTCTCGTAGACCGAGATCTCGGACCCCGTGGCGTCCAGCGCCTCTTCGCCTTCGACCTGCCCACTGGTTGCGCGCTCGATGATCTCGAGCTTGTAGGGCTGGTCGGCGAACACCTGGCGCGCCTCGTCGGGCTCCAGCACCCGGCGACGGAAGCCCTGGTCCGCAGCCACGATCTCGCGCATGCGCGCGTCTATCCGCTCGACGTCGTCGGGCGTGAACGGGACCTCGACGTCGAAGTCGTAGTAGAAGCCGCCCTCGATCGGCGGGCCGATCGCGAACTTCGCGCTCGGGAAGAGATCGGTGACGGCCTGGGCCATCACGTGCGCCGTCGAGTGGCGCAGGATGTCGCGACCCTCGGGGGTCGACATCGGCAGCGACTCGAGCCGGTCGCCGTCGTCTGGCACCCAGTCGAGGTCGTGAACGGACTCCTCATTCGCGCGCACCGCGATCGCGTCGGCCGCGACCTGCGCCAGGACGTCGCCAGCCGTCGTTCCCGCCGCAACGACGAGCGGCGAGCCATCCACGGTCAGGCGCATGTCGGCCACGGGTGCGATCTCCAAGGGCGCTCGGCGGAGCGCAGAGTCTATGAGCGTGGCGACGTGTGGGGCGCCCGGTTTACGGCGCGCACGTCGCGGGCTGCACCAGCCGGCAGTAGTACGTCCGGTAGGCGTGCGTCGTGATGTCGGCCAGCACCTTCGGGTCGGGGACGCCAACAGTTGTTGGCAGCGAGCAGGAGTAGGTCGACTCCGCCAACCTCGGCTCGGCCGACGCCGACCAACCGTCGGGCGTCGTGTTCCGGGCGAAGCAGCTCCCCGCCCCGATCCCGTCCCAGGCGACGTCGGCCGCGCTGGATCGCGACACGACGTTGTCGATCACCCGGTTGCCGTTAGCGGGCAGCCCGAGCGCGGTCAGCGCGACGCCGTAGACGTCGCCCGCGACCCGGTTGCGCTCGACGAGCACGGAGTTCGCACCCGCCAGCCAGATGCCGACCCCCGCTGGCAGGTCGAGCGCGTCAGACGGCGGTCGCACGCGGACGTTGGCGACCGCGTTGTCGACGACGGTGTTGCCATAGATGTGGACGGCGCTCGTGACCGTACCCCCGGGCATCGTCTTCACGACGACGCCCGTCGCGTTACGGCGGAACGTCGAGTCGCGCACCACGACGCCGTCCGAGCCCGTGATCAGCACGCCGGCGGCGTTGTCGTCGGCGCCGCTGCGCCGGACCACGACCCCGCAGTCCGCGCAGTCGGCCACGCTGATGCCCGCGTCGAGGGCACCGGCGGCATATGCGCGGTCGATCAGGCCGCCGGTCGAGCCCTCGACGCGCACGCCGTAGAGATCGTTGTCGCGCGTCTGGACCTCGACGGCGCTGAACTTCGTCGCCCCGCGGAAGACGATGCCCGCCGTCCGGTAGCGCCGCAGGGTCACGCCGCTCACCGTCACACCGGACGTGACCACCGTGATGCCCGTGTCGAGCGTCAGGCCGCCGTCAAGGACGACCGCGCTTGCCGTGCGGCCCCCACCGCGCAGCGTGATGTCGCGCTCGCGGATGACGACGCTCTCGCGGTAGACCCCGGGGAGAACAGTGACCACCGTGCCAGGGCGCGCACCCGCGACGCCGCGGGCGATGGTCGGAAACGCCGCGGACGGCACGGTGCGACGCGGTCCGGACGCTTGCGCTCGCGGTCGCGGGCTGCCGCGGCCGACGACGATGGCGCCCGCCATGCCGAGCCCGCCACGGGCGCCGTGAACGCGGCAGTAGTAGCCCACGGTGACGTCCCGGGTCGGTGCGGTCCATTGCACGCGTTCACCTTGCGCGAGCGTGCGCGTCTTGAAGAAGTCGAACTGGCCGTCGTCGGCGGTCACCGTGTGACCCTCGTCCACCGCGGTCCACCGGACCGTGTCGCCCGGTGCGATGTGCAGCTCCGCCGGCATGAACATCGAGCCCCGGATCTGCACGTCGTAGGTCGTCGCGGCCAACGCGGGGAGCCGCGCGCCGTACGCGAGCAGCGCCGCCAGCGCCAGGGTTGGAAACCGGCCGCGACGCGCGCGCATCAGCGGACGTGCAGGTAGCGCGTGAGCGGCGATGACGTGACCGTGCCGTCGGGCTCGATGACGTGGAAGAACGTCATCATCCCCGCATCGGAGTGCTGTTGGACGTGGCAGTGCAGCATCCACGCGCCGTCGCCGACCTCCTCGCCGGCGATCACCTGGAAGCCGAAGCTCTCCGCCGGCCCGATCGTCTTGGTGTCGATCAACGCCGTCTCATCCGCCTGGGAGGTGAGCATCCCGGTGCGGTTGTCCGCCCAGTTGTGACCGTGCAGGTGGAACGTGTGGAAGTCGTTGCCGACGCCGATCACGATGAACTCGGTGCGCTCGCCGCGCCTCGCGACGAAGCACGTCGGTCCCGGCACCGGGTCGACCTTGCGGCAGGTGTCGGTGTCGGGATAGCGACGCAGGTTGATGCTCGTCTGCGGGCCCATGACGACGGTGTGCGTGTAGACCGGCAGCGGGTCGCCCGGACGGCGCACGACGACCCCGCCGAAAAGCCCCGAGCCGGAACCCGCTGTCCCGTGGTCGGTGCCGATGACATGGTCGTGGTACCACCAGTAGCCCGCTGTCCCGATCGACACCACGCGCCCGCCGACGGTGACCCGCGGTGCGGCGTACCACGTGTACGTGCGCGCCTGGCCCGGCGGCACATAGGACCCCGTGTGCACCGTGCCGTCGGAGTCCGTCGTGTACTTCACCCCGTGGACGTGCAGCGAGACGCCGAGGGGCAGCATGTGCCCGCCCGCTCGGTGGTTGCGTTCCCGCAAAGTGTTCAGTGTCGTCGCGGGGATGTCGTTGACGAGCGTTACGGCGAGACAGTCGCCCTCGGTGAGCTCGATCAGCGGGCCAGGGATCGTCGCCGTCTTCGGCGTCAGGCCGTAGCCGAGCCGGACCTGGCCGTCGCGCGTGCGCGGTAGCTGCTCGGCGTAGAGCGTCATGCTGCGGTTGGGTTGGATGCAGCCCGACGGCGTTCGCGTCGAGCCGGTCAACCGCCAGCCACGGAGGCCCGCCACGCTTGTTCCCGCGAGACCAACGGCGGCGGCCGCCGCGGCGATGAGAACGGCCTGCCGCGCGGTGCGCGTGGACGTCACTCGACGGTCACGCTCGCGACCATCGGCAGCTCGCCGTGGACCTGGCACGCGTAGCCGAACGAGCCGGCGACCGGGAACGTCGCGTCGAACTCGACCGGCCAACGCGACCCGTCTGCGCGCGTGCTGCTGAACGCGGCGCCGCCGACCTCCGCGACGATCCCTGAGCTGTGCACGGTGGCCTCGGTGACGACGGCGTCATCCGGCGCGCGCACCGTCTCGGTCAGCCCCGGTCCCATCCAGACCTCAGGCACGCCGAACGGACAGTCCAGGCCCGGATAGGGCACGCCGGGCGCGCCGGAGGCGGGGTCATCGGGGTCACAGCGCGGGAAGAAGGAGACCCCCGGGGGCTGGTTGGACTCGTCCGGGAACGCCACGGTGTGGATCTCGCCGCCCTGCGTGACCCAACGCACTCGGTCCCCCGCGCGCACCCTCAGGTCGCCCGGGAAGTAGCCGAGGATCGACACGTGCTTGTTGGCGACGCGCGGCTCCATCGTCACGGTCCAGACCCGCTGCCCGTTGACCGTGCTCACCCGCGGCGTCGAGTACTTGCGCGCCAGTGCGTCCGCCGCGGCGGTGTCTCGGGCGATCTCCCGTGCAATATCGGCCTTGCTGCGATCGCGGACCGCAACGCGCGGCGGCACGACGTTGACGACGCCGACCATCGGCGAGTGGATCGCGCACACGTAGCGGTAGCGGCCGACCGGCAGGTCAAAACGGACGCGGAACGTCGGCGGTGGCACGACGCGGAGCGTCAGGACGCCGGAGCTGAGGCGCTTCCCGACGTTGGCCAGCACACAGGTGGCTTCGGTCCCCTCGCCGCACGTTTCGCTGCGTTCCCACGTCGCCTCGTTGAACGCCATCGTGCCGGGAAGCTCGTCGGTGCGCGCGTAATGCGGCCGGTCGACGCTGTTGTTGCCGAGGAACGTGACGGTGTGGAACGCGAGGTCCGTCGACTTCTGGAACGCGACGTTCCACTCCACCGTGTCGCCGGCGTGAATGCGGATCTCCGACGGATAGAACGCCGTGTACTCGTACGGCGCGAGGGGATTCTTCGGGTTGACGGCCCCCGCCTGCACATGGTGGGTCGCCGGTGCGGCGTCCGCCGCGCGGACGAGGGGCGCCACCCCACCAGAGAGCAGTAGCGCCAGTACGACAAAACGCTTCATGGTTCCCCCCCGCGAAATCGGTCGCCCGATTATGCGCCGGTGCGCTCGCCGCAGCAGCGGCGGCCAGGGCGACACGCGGGGGGTTAGCGGATCAGCGCCTCGCGGGCATAGACGTCGCTGTCGATGCCCGGCCGCTCGACGCCCTCGGTCGTTGGCCACACCACAACGACGCCAGTCCGGGTCGGGGCCATCCCGATGTAGTCACCGATGCCGTAGCAGTCCGAGGTGCCGAGCACCTCGGTCGCGGGCGGCAGGATCGCCGTTGCGGGCGATAGCCGCACCGCCGCGCCAAAGGTGCGGGCGCCGCGCGGGCGGACGGCGAGGAACGCGTCGTAGGACGATTCGGTGTCATCGGCCGTCTGCAACCACGCGACGGCGACGCCACCGCCCGGCGCGCGCGCGATCGCGGGGTTCCACTGCACGTGCTCGGCGCGACCCACCGGCGCTGCCTGCCAGGTGCGGCCGTCCCGACTGACCGCATGCCAGATCACGGCGACGCCGCCGCGTGTTGCGCCGACTGGGCCCGCGGCGACGTTGTCGACGACGTTGCCGAGTGCCGCGACGACGTGCAGCGCGCCGGCCGCGTCGTAGGTGACGCGCGGGCTGCGCAGCACCCGCTGCCGGTTGCCCACGGCCGGCCGCAGCGGGCAGCCGGGGTCACGCCGGCCGGGCGATCCGCCGCGCAGCGCGATCGACGGGTCGCCGAAGCTGCGGCCGCCGTCCCGCGAGATGCGTACCGCGACACCGGTGTCACCCGCCTCGTAGGCCACGGCAACCGTGCCGTTCGGTGCGACCGCAAGGTCCGGCGCACCGGTGCCCGTCGCGACTTTGACCAGGTCGAGCCAGTGTCCGGCGTAGGCGCGGACCTCGACGGCGACATTGGAGGCCGCGAAGTCGTCCCACGCGACATACATCCGACCCCGGTACTTGCTGCGCGGCGACGTGTCGACCGCGGCGAACTCCTTGTCGTCGGACGCGCCCGACGTGCGCGACGGAGAGGGTAGGCGTGTCACCTGCAGCGCGGGGGTGATGCGGAACATGCCGAGGGTCAGACCCGAGCCGTTGCTGTATAGCGTCGTCAGCACGACGCTGCCGTCACCGCGCGGGTCGGGCATCAGCTCGGGGTCGCCGGAGTAGGCCTCGCCCAGCGGGGCCGTGGGCAGCTCGACGAACCGCGGCGCGCCGCCGCGGGCCGGGATGAGCTGCACCCCTGTGACGCGCGAGATCAGCGGGTTGAAGCCGCACTCGCGCAGGTCGTTGTAGGCGACCCAGGTCCCGGCGGATGTCCAGGTCGCCTCGGGCTCACTCTCCGCGGGGCAGAGAGCGAGTCCGGTCGGGGTTTGGATGCGTACGACCGGGCGCAGCGTCACGGAGCCACCCGCTGCCCCAGCCGAGGTCGTGGTGGCCGCGACCGCAAGCAGTGCACATCCCGCCAGGGCGACTACTGCGGGAGTTCGTCGCACGTCACTCCCTTCGCCGTCCGCCGTAGGACATGAGTGTCTGTCGTCGCCGCGGGTTCGCCTAGTGCAGCCGGCCGGCGCGCACGTCGGCCGCATACCGGCGCTGCAGCTCGGCCAGCGGGATGTGCAGCACGGCGCGGCTCGCCCGATCGAGGTGGTAGGTGGCGGTGCCGGCGCTGACGGTGCCGCCGCTGCCCGCCGCGACGTAGAAGCGGATGACTCCGCCACGCCCGGCGAGCTTCTCGATCTCGCGCACGGCGAGGTAGCTCTCGGCGTAGGACTGGTAGATCCGCGACGCGCCGCCGACGACGAACTCGAAGTCGCGCGGGAAGCGTCCGGGCCACCGACCCGCGCGGACGAGCTTGTTCACGGGGTCGAGGCCGACGGCGCTTTGGTTCTCGCCGAGCACCTGCGCCAAGCCCTCCTCGAGCCACGAGGTCAGGTATGGACCGGCGCTTGGCCGGGAGGCGATGTGCGTCAGCTCGTGGGACAGGATCTCGCGGCGGTACGCCGCGCTGTTGCCGAGGAACGTCGCGGGCTGGATGAGCACGCGCGAGCCGACGAACCGCGCACTGCCCGGCGCGCGATCGACGGTCGCGTAGGCGAACGCGACGAAGTTGTCCAACGGGAACGTCGCCTGGATGCGGCGGGCGAGCGCGGTCGCATTCGTCGGCAGCTCGATCGGCGTCCGTCGGTTCCAGGCGGGAGTCCACACGGCCTCCACCCGGCGTAGCGCGACCTCGGCCTCGCTGAGCACCGGGCCGGCTTCCCCGGCCTGGTTGTCGGGGTAGACCGCGAGGAAGTGCGCCGACGCGCGGGCCCGCACGCGCGCGAAGTCCCAGGGCAGCCGCGCCGAACGCAGGCCGACGTCGTCTACCGCGTCGTCCGCGGCCACCCGCCAGGTCCCCCCGGCGTCGCGCGTCAGCGTGAGGAAGAGGTCCTCGAGCGAGGGCCGCGCGTCGTAGCCGCCGGCGTAGCCGTAACCGAGTCGTACGTCGAGAACGACGGTGTCCGGGCCGAACCGCCGGATGTCGCGGGGGCGGGACAGGTCGCCGACGTCACTGACCTGCGGGGTGAGGGTGTACGCGCTGAACGTCAGGGCGCGCGCGTTCTCGACGCTCGCCCGCTGCCGCCGCTCGAAACCGCGGTCGTGTGGGTCGACGGTTGCCATGAACGCGGCGACGTCGTGGCGGCGGAACGCCTCGGCCCGGGCGCGCAGCATCGGCGCGACGGCGGCGGCGAGTCGGTCCGGGCGGCGGTCGACCGGTGCGGGCGCCAGTCCGAGCGTGGCGGCGGACCGTGCGCCGAGGGCGGCCGCGCTCGCGGGGACGCCCGAGACCGTGATGACGGAGCTCGCAAGGAGAACGGCGGCCAGCAGCGTCCGACGTACGCTCGCCTGGGATCGCACCGCGCGATGCTAAACCGGGCCAGTCGCGGGGACGATGCCTACGGGACGAGGAAGGACGCAGTGGCCACCCAGCTAGGCATCGAACTCGGGCGGTCCCTCGGCGCGCGGACGGTTTCCGTGCGCGGGGAGCTCGACATTCACACCGCACCGCGCCTGCGCAAAGCGCTGGCCGAGGCGTTCGAGAACGGCGACCGCATCGTCGTCGTCGACTTTGCTGACGTGACGTTCATGGACTCCAGCGGGATCGCCGTGCTGGTCGGCGCGAGCAAGCGGGCCCGCGCGGCGAGCGCCGAGCTCCGCGTGTGCCGGATGACGGCGGCAGTACGCCGGCCGCTGGAGACCATGCACCTGGAGTCGGTCATCCCGGTCTACGACGACCTGGACGAGGCCTGCGAGGCGGTTTCCTAGCGCGTCCGGCGAGGCTATCCTGGGTAGGACAGCAGAGGTCGAGTGTTAGGCAGCCGATGGCCGGGGTCGACCCGATGGTCTGCGACGAGTACGACTGCGACGCCGAGATAGCCACGCGCATCGAGTGCTGCGACCTCTACCTCTGCCTGCAGCACATCGTCGCGCACAACGTCGCGGAGCACCGCTACCACGACGAGCGTCGGCGCCTGCAGCGGCGCAGCGAACCGCGCGGCGGGCGCCGCGCGAGCGACCGCGTCGCCGTCTACGCCGACGAGTTCGCCACCGCGATCTAGGCCGCGATCTAGAGCAGGGCCGTGGGCGTACCTGGTTTCGAACCAGGGACCTCTCGCGTGTGAGGCGAGCGCTCTAGCCGCTGAGCTATACGCCCTCGTGAATGCGCGCGAAACGCTAACAGAGCCCGAGCCTCACTCCGGCTGCGGAACGGGTCCTTCCAGCAGGTGCGCCGAGGGCGTGCCTGGCACGACATGCCGCGGCTCCCGGGTGACGACCAGCCGCGTGACGTCGCGCACGGTCGTCGAGTGTTCGAGGTCGATGACGTTGACACCGTCGTTCACGACTTCGAACGGCGTGATCGCGTGCACGACCCCGGCCCGCGGCACCGCCCACAGCACGTACCACGACTTGGGGCCAGTGCGCTCGAGACCGTCGATGACGAGCCAGGCGCGCTCGTTGTTGACGACAACGCTGCCGTACGCCGGGGCGCTGCCGGTCAGCCGGACCGTCGTCGTGTCGGCGCGGGCAAGTGCGGCGGCGACAGCCTGCGTCCGGCGGAGTGCGCGGCGCGCAGCCTCGTGCTGGCCGCGCAGCGTGACGTTCCACGCGATGAGGGCCAGCGCCAGCACGACCGAGGCGGCGGCCTGGACGATCGTCGCGAGGTGGCGAGCGTCCGCCTGCCGCCGTAGCCCGCCGCGCGTCGTGGACGCGGCACGCGAGGTGACGAGCAATGGCGCATCCGTCGCGCCCAACTCGGCGCGGATCGCGGCGTGCACGCCGCGGGGCGGGTCTGCTGGCTCCGCGGCGAGCGCGAGCTGCGCGGCGAGACCGCGCATGTCCGCTAACGAGCGCGCGCACACGTCGCACCCGCGCAGGTGCGCCGCGCAGTCCTGCTCGTCCTCAGGCTCTAACGCGTCTAGTGCCTGGCCAGCGACGAGCTCCGACCACCGCCCGTGCGTCGTCACGTCGACGCGCGGCCTTCGGCCGGCGTGAGGGCCGGGTCGAGCGAGTCGCGCAGCGCGTGGAGACCGGCGAGGATCTGCGCCTTCACGTTCTCGAGCGGCGTGCCGGTCATCGCCGCGATCTCGCGCTGGGTGTAGCCGCCGAAGTACGCCAGCGCCACCGCCGCCTGCTCGGGCGCCGGCAGACTCGCGAGTGCGGCCCGCACCCGGTCGCGGCGGACCGCGTCGGCCGACGCCGGCCGCCCGGCCTCCGTCGTAGGTTCCGCGAACTGCAGCGCTTCCGCGGCGCTCCGCCGCCGGCGTAGCCGTTCGTCGCGGCGGACCGCCTCGACCGCGCGTTGGTGCGTGACCGACAGCAGCGACGTCGCGAAGCCGCCCGTCGTCGCGGCGACGTGGCCCGCCTGCCGCCAGGCCTCGATGAACACGCCGCGGACCAGGTCACGCGCGGCGGCCTCGTCGCTCAGGACGCGACGCGCGAGGGCATAGCTCGCTGCCGAGTAGCGACGGTAGAGCGCGTCCAGCGCGCCGGCGTCGCCTTCGTCGACAAGCGCGACGAGGGCAGCGTCCTCTAAGGCGTCGTATTCGGTGGCCGAGTCGATCATCGGCGGCCCTCGCTGCGTGGTCCACGACCGGGTCGGCGCGCTCCGCCGGCGGCCTGCACGTGTCGGGCCACGCTACTCGCCCGTGTCCGTCAGCGGGTCAGTCCCCGCGCAAGGGGTACATACCGGTCTGCCGCGTCACCCCAGGCGCGCGCAGTCGTTGTCCGAGCACCGTCCCTACAGCCGTCAGGAAACACCGTCGTGAGCTCGCCAGCGTCCGTCGTGACCACCGACGTCGAGCTGCGCCTGCTCGTGGCCCGCGACGAGTCGGTCCGGGTACCCGCTCAGCTCCACTACGCCGTGTCCGATCCGTACGCCGTGCGGGTCACGTTCCTGTCGGGCGCGGACCGCGTCGTCGAATGGACGTTCGCCCGCCAGCTCCTCACCGATGGCGTCGCGGGCGCGGTGGGCGACGGTGATGTGCGCGTCTGGCCGACAGCGAGTGACCGCGGCGACGCGGTGTGCCTGGCGCTGACGAGCCCCAACGGCCAGGCACTCTTCGAGGCGCCCTACGCGGCGGTCGTCGAGTTCCTCACCGCGACGTACCTCGCGGTCCCGACGGGCGGGGAGAGCGCCTTCATCGACATCGACTCCGAGCTCGCGCTGCTGCTCTCCTAGCTCGCGTCGTAGACGACCCGACCGCCGACCAGCGTCCGCCGTACGGCGGGAGCCCCGAGGTGGGCGATTACGTCGGCCTCGTGTGCCGCGTCGAAGACCACGATGTCGGCGCGGGCACCCACATCGAGATGACCGATGTCGGTGCGGCGGAGCGCCGCGGCGGACCCGAGCGTCGCCGCGGCGAACGCCGCCTCAACGCTGAGCCCGAGCTCGAGGCACGCGAGCTGGAGCACGAGCGGCATCGACTCGCACCACGACGTTCCGGGGTTGCAGTCGGTGCCGAGTGCGAGCGTCGCCCCGGCGGCGCGCAGCCGCTCGACTGCCGGTCGCGCCGCGGCGCGCGTCGACAGGGCGGCGGTCGGCAGCAGCACGGCGACGACGCCGGCGGCCGCGAGCGCGGTCGCTCCCGCGTCGTCGACGTGCTCGAGGTGGTCGGCGCTGGCGCAACCGACCTCTGCCGCGAGGACCGCGGCGCCGGTGTGCGCCAGTTGCTCGGCGTGGAGGCGCACGCCCAGCCCGGCGCCGTGGGCCGCGGTGAGGATGTGCCGAGCCTCGTCGATGGTGAACGCCCCGTTGTCGCAGAAGACGTCGCACCAGCCGGCGCCGTGCGCGCGCGCTGCCGGCAGCGTCGCGACGACCTCAGCGACGTAGTCGTCGCGGTCCTTGCCGGTCGGCACGACGTGCGCGCCGAGGTAGGTCGTCTCGACGCCGATACCGGTTGCGGACGTCATGGTCGCCGCGACATCGAGCAGCCGCAGCTCGCTCGCCGGGTCAAGGCCGTAGCCCGACTTCACCTCGACCGTCGTCGTGCCGCCGGCCAGCATCGCCGTGGCGCGCTCGGTCGCGAGCCGGACGAGCTCTGCGTCGGTGGCGGCGCGCGTCGCGTCGACCGTCTGCTGGATCCCGGCGCCGTCGTAGCGCTCGCCGCGCATCCGCGCGGCGAACTCCAGGGTGCGCGTACCCGCGAAGACCGCGTGGGTGTGCGCGTCGACGAAACCCGGCGCGACGCAAGCGCCCGCGGCGTCGAGCTCCGG
>JBHELW010000167.1:0-1157 GCA_046262915.1 Mycobacteriales bacterium
CCGGTAGAGGTCACCGATGAACTGGCCGAGGTTGGACTGCGCGGCGAGGTAGGCCGTGTTGGGCAGTACGGCGGAGACCCGCAGCTTCGGTGCGGTCGCCTCCGGCGGCAGGCCGATGGACGCGTCGGTCCACGTCTCACCCGCGTCGTCGCTGCGCATGACGACCGGCCGGAGCAGGTTCGTGCCCAGCAGGTAAACGGGTGGCGTCGCGTCGCCGCGCCCGGGGCCGGGGGAGACCTCGATCGCGCGGATCGTCAGCGTGCTGACGCTGACCACCGGCAGCGGTTCGGTCGTCAGCGCTCCCGGCGTAAACGACTCGGTCCACGTGCAGCCGGCGTCGGTGGAGCGCATGACGACCTGACCGTCCGTGACGAACAGCAGCGACGGTGCCGACGGCACGACGGCGAAGTCGACGAGCGCGCGCGCGCCACCGGGGAAGACGGGCGCGCGGATCTCGTCCCACCCGTCGACGCGGGTGCGGACCGCGGCCGCGCATGCGGCGTCGGCGCTGCTGACGGAGACGAACGGGGCGACTAGCGCCGCGACGGCGACGAGCAGGGCGAGCCGCGCCAACCGGGCACGCCTCAGCACCGCACCCACCTCGCGCCCGTGAGCGGAAACGTCCCCCACGAGGGAGAGTCTGCGCCATGGTGTCCGGTTCGCAAGCGGTCGTGCTTGATCCCGGGCGGAAAGCGACCGAAAGTAGCCGTATGGGTACCGCCAGGCGTCGCACCGTGCCGGCGACCCTTGCGCTGCTCCAGATGCTCGTCCTCGGCGGCGGCATCACCCGGGCGATCTACGTCCACGACAACCACGGCCGCGCGCAGGTCGTCACCAGCCGCGTGCCGCGAGTGGCGACCGGCGCGTCTGCGGTCACCACGCGCACGACGAAGCCGGCGCCCGCCTGGCGTGTACGCGCGTCGGTCGTCGAGCCCGGGCAGGGCAGCGCCGCGACGCGGGCGCGCGTCGTGCCGCGCAACTGCCCGACCACCGTGCTGCCCGCCACGAGCGGGACCGCGGCGCGGGCCGTCGTACGGTCCGTCGCGATCTACCGCCGACCGGACCAGGCGCCGCAGGGCGCGCTGTCCAACCCGACGCGCGACGGCCTGCCGCTGACCGTTCTCGTCCGCCAGCAGTGGGAGGACTGGCTGCTCGTG
>JBHELW010000168.1:0-1200 GCA_046262915.1 Mycobacteriales bacterium
CCGTCGATCATCTCGAAGAACAAGAACGGCGCGGACGTCGTCATCAAGTACGTCACGCGCCCCGGCGACCCGCGCAGCATCGGCGGGATCAATATCGGCTAACGCCGCATGCCAACCAGTGACGACGCGCTCGCGCCGTACCTCCCGCGGCTCGTCGTCGACTGGCTGGCCGAGCTTCCGCAACAACGGCACTGCCGCGTCGACGGCACGCTCGCGTTCGTCGACATCTCGGGCTTCACCCGGCTGACCGAACGTCTCGCGGGGCGTGGTAAGCAGGGCGCCGAGGAGATGGGAGACGTCCTCAACTCGACGTTCGAGGAGCTTCTCACCGCCGCGTACGACTACGGCGCCGGGCTGGTGAAGTGGGGCGGCGACGCGGCGCTGCTGCTCTTCGACGGATCCGCCCACGCCGCGCGCGCATGCCGAGCGGCCATCGCGATGCAACGCACGATGCGCCGCATCGGTGGCCTGCGGACATCGAGCGGACCCGTGCGGTTGCAGATGTCGATCGGCGTGCACAGTGGTCGCATCGACTTCTACCTCGTCGGCAGCGCTCATCGCGAGCTGGTCGTTGCCGGCGAGAGCGCGACGCTCACCGCGGTGATGGAGCAGGTCGCCGGGCCCGCGCAGACCGTGCTGAGCGCCGCGACCGTTGCCGCGCTCGGACCGTCCGGCACCGGACTCGTCGAGGAAATCGGCCCAGAAACCGGCTACTACCTGCTGCGTCGCGCGCCCGCCGTGGCGCCGCGGCCGAACCGCGCGACCAAGCGCGTACGCGGTCTCGACCTCGGGCGCGCGCTGCCCACAGCGATCCGCGAGCACGTCGCCGCAGGCCCGGTCGAGGGCGAGCATCGGCACCTCGCCATCGCCTTCGTCGAGTTCGCCGGCACCGACGAGCTCACGGCGCGGTTCGGAGCGGACACCGTCGCAGAGACTCTCGACGAGCTCATGCGCGTGGTCCAGGCCGAAACCGAGCGAAACGGGGTGACGCTCTTCACGACCGACATCAACCGCAACGGCGGGAAGCTGTTGCTCGTCGCGGGCGCGCCACGCGCCACCGGTGACGACGAGACGAACCTGCTCGCCGCAGTCCGCGCGATTCTCGCGGTCGACTCGCCGCTGCGGCTCCGTGCGGGTGCCAACAGCGGTCGCGCCTACGTCGGCGACTTCGGTCCGTCGTATCGGCGGACTTATTCGATC
>JBHELW010000169.1:0-1359 GCA_046262915.1 Mycobacteriales bacterium
CCCGACGGCGGGGTCGACCGGGATCCTCGCGAGTTTCTCGGGCGTCTCCGCTGCGACCTGCTCGATGTCCATCCCGCCGGCGGCGGAGCCCATCGCGAGGAACGACCGGTTCGCGCGGTCGAGCAGGATCGCGGCGTAGTACTCCTTCGCGATGTCGCTTGCCGGCTCGACCAGCACGCGATGCACGGTGTGGCCCTTGATGTCCATGCCGAGGATCTGCTCAGCCTTTGCGCGCGCGTCGGCGGCGTCGTCCGCGACCTTGACGCCGCCCGCCTTGCCGCGGCCCCCAGTTTTGACCTGCGCTTTCACGACGACGCGGCCACCGATGTCGCGCGCGATCTGCTCGGCCTCGTCCGGCGTCGTCGCGGTCCGGCCGCGCGGTACGGCGATGCCATGCTGCGCGAAGAGCTCTTTCGCTTGGTACTCGAAGAGGTCCACGTCCGCCCTTCGCTGACTGCCGTAGTGCGCGGCGCAGCCTAGCGGCGCGCGCCAGCCCCGAAGTGCGGCTAGGTCGGCGCGGGCGCGCCGACGTTGTCGCGAACCCAGGCGATGATGTCCTGGGTGGAGGCACCCGGCGTAAAGATCTTCGCGACACCGAGCGCCGTGAGCTCGGGGATGTCTGCCGCCGGGATGATGCCGCCGCCGAAGACGACGACGTCGTCGGCGTCGCGCGCCTTGAGCAGCTCAAGGATCCGGGGGAAGAGCGCCATGTGCGCGCCGGAGAGGATCGACAGCCCGACCGCGTCGGCGTCTTCCTGGACCGTCGTCTCGACGATCTGCTCGGGCGTCTGGTGCAGACCGGTGTAGATCACTTCGACGCCCGCATCGCGCAACGCGCGCGCGACGACCTTCGCGCCGCGGTCGTGCCCGTCGAGTCCCGGCTTCGCGATGACCACGCGGACGCGACCACCCGCAGCGCTCACCGCGCACCTCCGAGAGCACCGGTCCAGCGCCGGTCGTCGATGGGATGCTAGCCGCCGATGTGAACGCATGATCGTCCGGGAGAAGGAGACGGCGCGCGGTGTCGGACTGGCGGGAGCCGCTGCTCAAGCGGCTGAGCTTCCCCGGCTACGACCGCATCGGCCGCAACCCGACGGCGTGGGCCGGCTACGAGCCGCGAGCCGCCGTCCGGCACGCGCTCGGCGAGCTCGGCGGACACAAGTTCGTCGCCTGCGTGTGGGACTTCGACGTCTACGGCGGGAGCCTGAGCGAGATCGACGCAACGACGTTCGTCGAGGCCGTCGACCACGCGATCCGCTACCGCGAACCGCTGGTGTCTCTCGTGCGCAGCGGCGGTGTGCGGCTCCAGGAAGGCGTCGCCGCGCTCGCCGGGATGGTTCGCATCCAGCTGGCACTGCA
>JBHELW010000170.1:0-1168 GCA_046262915.1 Mycobacteriales bacterium
GCCCTACGATGGCGCCGTCGTCAACCGTCGGGGGGCCGCCATGCGCCGTCTTGTCGTTTCCGCGCTGATGGGGTTCGTGGCCGCGGTAGCCACCGCGTCGCCGGCCAGTGCGATTACGAACGGTTCGGCCGACGGCAACGGGCATCCGAACGTTGGCGGGCTCGTCGCGCCGACGGCGTACTCCGACGGCACCTGGATCTACTGCTCCGGCACGCTCATCTCGCCGACAGTGTTCCTCACCGCCGCGCACTGCGGCGACGACGGCGGGCGCGTCCGCGTCAGCTTCTCCTCCGCCTACCAGGACGGCGACAAGGTCTACGCCGGGGCCTTCGAGGCGGACCCGGCCTACAACCAGAGCCAGAGCGATCCGCACGACATCGCGGTCGTCGTACTCGACAAGGCGGTGAAGGGGATCGCGCCGGCCGCGCTGCCCAAGGCCGGGTCGCTCGCGAACCTGTCCGGCTCGCAGCAGTTCACCTCGGTCGGCTACGGCGCCTACGAGGTGACCAACGAGCCCGGCGGCCACCGCTACCTCTACGACGACGTCCGCATGGTCGCCACCGGCACGCTGAACTCGACCAACGCTGCCTGGCTGCGCATCTCGATGAACCCGTCCACCGGCAACGGGGGCACGTGCTACGGCGACTCGGGCGGCCCGAACTTCCTCGGCACGTCCGCGGTCATCGCGGCGACGACCATCACCGGGGACGCGGTGTGCCGCTCGACCAACGTCGTCTACCGCCTGGACACGACGTCGGCGCGCACGTTCCTCAGCCAGTTCGTCCCGCTCCCGTAGTCGTGGGAGGCACCGCGCGCAAAGTGGCGCGCGCGTAGCCGCGACGCCGCCGCAACTTGTCCCTAAACCGCGACAGACGGACGACAAGAGAGCACACTAGGCGCCTCTGACCCCGGGGGGGTTGTTGTGGCGCCGTGTGCCCGTGCCGTTCGTTCCGCGCGTCTTCGCGACGCCCGTCTTCTTCGTCTGATCGCGAGCAGCGTCGCTGTCCTCCTCGTTGCGGCGACCGCCCCGCTGGTCATTCGCGCGCGTGCCGTTGCCCAGTCGTCGTCGGCCCCGACTCGCGGCGAAGTGGTCGCACGGCGGACCGAGACCTCTCGAACGGTGGCGAACGGCGACGGCACATTCACGACAACCGCGTCGAGTGGACCC
>JBHELW010000171.1:0-1455 GCA_046262915.1 Mycobacteriales bacterium
TGGCGGCGTCGAGCAGCAGCGTCACGCGGGTGCCGAGCGCGGCGACGATCGCGCCGCCGACGACGAACCCGACCACCTGCATGAACTGGCTGGTGATGTTGGCCAGCGAGTGCCCGACGACGTAGTGGTCACCGTCGAGGATGTCGGGCAGCGTCGCGGCGCGCGCCGCCTCGAACGGCGGCGCCAAGGTGCTGGCGAGCGTCAGCAGCAGGAAGAGCGCGACGATCGGCAGGCCGGGAATCGCCATCGCCGCGATGATCAATGCGCGCGCAACGTCGCAGGCGATCATCACCTGACGTCGTGGGAGCCGGTCCGCGATCGGACTGAGGACGGGCCCGCCGATGACCCAGGGCAGGAACGTCACGGCGTAAGCGAGCGCCGCGAGCAGCGGGTTTCCCGAGCGCGCGAACACAAGGATCGCCAGCGCAACCTTCGCGACCTGGTCGCCGATGCCGGAGGTGAGCTGCGCCGCGAAGAGCGCCGCGAACTCGCGGACGCCGAGAACCTCGCGGTAGGTGACGTGCGCGCGAGCGCCGGCGCGGCCGCTATGCGTCACGACGCGCGGAGGAAATCTCCGACGGTGGCCGCGACGATGTCGGGTGCCTCTTCGGGCACGAAGTGACCGACACCGGGGAGCGTGACCATGGTCGAGCCGGCGCCCAGGTCACGGACGACCGACTCGCCGACGCTGAGCGGCAACACTGGGTCGGCCGCGCCCCAGACGACGAGGCTGCGGTCGACCCGCACCCGCGGCGGCGGCACGACACGGTCGCCTCCGCGCGCGGCCAGGCGTGCGAACCGGACGAGGCGCGGCCGGGTCGCCGAGCGGTAGTAGGAGAGCATCGCGGCGACGCGGTCCGCAGACGTATAGGCGTCGACGTAGGCCGCCACGACATCCGCCGGCGCGACGCCGGACTTCCAGCCCAACCGGAACGCCCCGCGCACCAGTTGGTCACCGGCGAGGCGGAACGCGATCTCCGGCAGCGCTGGCAGCGAGAGCAGCGGGACATGTGCGGCCCGCAGCAGGTTGAGGTGGCGGAACGGCGCGTTGATGACGACCAGCCGGCGGACGAGCTCCGGGCGCTGGCCCGCGAGCGTCAGCGCGAGCGACCCGCCCCAGTCGTGGCCGACGACGTCGACTTCGCCATCGACCTCGTGCAGCAGCAGCGCGGCCAGCTCGGCGGCCAAGGTCTGCGAGTCGTACGGCGGACGCACCTCGCTCGCACCCAAGCCCTTGAGGTCGGGCGCGATCACCGTGCGGTCCACGGCCAAGGCGGGCAGCAGGTCTCGCCAGGCGAGAGCGGTCTCGGGCAGGCCGTGCAGCAACAGCACCGGCGTCGTCCGCCGCTTCCGAGCCGGGTCGGCGCGCCAAACGTGGAAGCGGACCCCGCCGGCCGCGACGTAGCGCTCGTCCGCTCGCGGCATGGTGACGGTCACGCGTAGAAGACCCTCTCC
>JBHELW010000172.1:0-4508 GCA_046262915.1 Mycobacteriales bacterium
CGCGACGAGACCTGGCGCGCGCTAGCGGGCCTGGGCAGACGACAGCGCGCGGTCGTCGTACTCCGTTACTACGAGGACCGGACGGATCACGAGATCGCTGCGCTCCTCGGGTGCTCAGAAAGCACGGTGCGCAGCCAAGCCGCCCGGGCCCTCGCGAAGTTGCGTCAGGACTGGACAGGCGCGGGGACCGCTGCGCCGACAGCGAGCGCGAATGGATGGGCGGCGCCATGAACGACATTGAGTCCGACCTGACCCGGGATCTGCATGCGCAGCTCGATGCGCTGGCGGCCCCGCCGGACTTGGCAAGTGCAGCGCGCGCACGCCTGCCACAGGTGCGCCGTGCGCGGCAGGCGAGCCGTGCGGCGGCCGTGCTAGTCCTCAGCGCCGTCGCGGCCGGCGTGTACGCCGTACCGCACTGGCGGCGCGATCCGCGCCCCGACCAGCTGGCCGGGCCCACGGTCTCGGCCCCGGCCGGGCTCGTGACGCGGACCGAGCAGTACTTGCATGGCTTCGCGCGCGGTGACTTCACGACGATCCGCGAACGCATGACTCCAACTGCACGTGTGCTGTTGACCGAGGAGGAGCTTCGGGCGCTCTGGTCGGCGCTGGACTCTCAGCTTGGCGGGTTCCGCGCGGTGCGTGCGGCACGCGAGGAGCCGACGGCTCTCGGCTCGCTCGTCAGCGCAGAGGTGGTCTTCGCGGATGCGGTTGCCTATGCGCGCGTCGAATACTCAAGCGGTGGTGATGTGTCTGCGGTTGTTCTCACAACGGAGCCGGGCAATGTCTCGGGCGACGAGGTACGCACGGACCTTGGGCGGCACGCACGCCAGCTGGTGGCGAAGCTGGCGGCCCGTGACTATGCCTGGGTGCGCCGCGACTTCGACATGACGATGCGACGCCAGCTGACCGCGGCAAAGCTTCGCGCGGGCTGGGACGAGGTGGTTCGCACGCACGGACAGTTCGTGCGGCTTGACGGACTGACTGAGCGTGAGGTTGGGCGCAACACAGTGGTGCGGGTGCTCTGCGTCTTCGCGAACGGGCTGGTCGAGGCGAGGGTGACTTACGACAGCGAGTTGCACGTCGCGGGCCTGTACCTGCTGCCGGCGCGGGACAACTAGCGGCGCCGCCCGCCGTACGATCGGCGCGTGAACCCGGACTTCGACTACTACCGGCTGGGCGAGGAGCACGAGCTTCTCCGCAAGTCGGTGCGCGCGATGGCCGAGGCGAAGATTGCGCCGCGCGCGAGCGAGATCGACGCGACCGGCGAGTTCCCGTGGGACGTCTACGAGGAGATCAAGCGCAACGACCTGCACGCCGTGCACATCCCGGAGGCCTACGGCGGAGCGGGAGCGGATGCGATCGCGAGCGCGATCGTCATCGAGGAGATCGCGCGGGTCTGCGCGTCGAGCTCGCTCATCCCGGCGGTCAACAAGCTCGGGACGCAAGGGATGCTGCTGTCGGGCAGCGAGGGGATCAAGCAGACGTACCTGCCGCGGGTCGCGCGGGGTGAGGCGATGTTCTCCTACGCGCTGTCGGAACCCGACTCCGGTTCGGACGCGGCCGCGATGAAGACGTGCGCGGTGCGCGACGGCGACGGCTATGTCCTCAACGGGTCCAAGCGCTGGATCACCGGCGCCGGCGTCTCGACGTACTACACCGTCATGGCGGTCACTGACCCCGAGCTGAAGGCGAACGGGATCTCGTCGTTCGTCGTTCATGCGGACGACCCGGGCTTCAGTGTCGGCAAGCTCGAGAAGAAGATGGGCATCAAGGGCAGCCCGACCGGTGAGCTCTACTTCGACAACTGCCGCATCCCGGCGGACCGGATGATCGGTTCGGAGGGAACAGGGTTCAAGACCGCGCTGCGCACGCTGGACCACACGCGGCTGACGATCGGCGCGCAGGCCCTGGGGATCGCGCAGGGGGCGTTCGACTACGCGTTGGGCTACACGAAGGAGCGCGAGCAGTTCGGCAAGCCGATCTCGGCGTTCCAGGGCGTGCAGTTCATGCTCGCCGACATGGCGATGGAGATCGAGGCCGCGCGCCAGCTCATCTACGTCGCGGCCGCGAAGGCCGAGCGGATGGAGCCCGATCTCACGTTCATCTCCGCGGCGGCGAAGTGTCTCGCGTCTGATGTGGCGATGAAGGTGACCACCGACGCTGTCCAGCTGCTCGGCGGCTACGGCTACGTGAAGGACTATCCCGTCGAGCGGATGATGCGCGACGCGAAGATCACCCAGATCTACGAGGGGACGAACCAGATCCAGCGCGTCGTCATGGCTCGCAACCTGCTGAAGTGAGCGACGCGAGCGGAAAGCTCGAGGGCCGATCCCCGGCGATGTCCGAGTGCACGCTGACCCGGATCATGACGGCGCTGGACGCGAACCTCGCGGGCAACATCCACGGTGGCGTCATCATGAAGTTCGTCGATGACGCGGCTGGTGTCGTCGCCGCGCGCCACTCCGGCGGCCGCGTGGTGACGGCGGCCATCGACGAGATGAGCTTTCTGCACGCCGTACACATCGGCGATCTCGTCCACGCGCACGCACGGATCAACTGGGCCGGCCGAACGTCCATGGAAGTCGGCGTGCGGATCGAGGCCGAGCGGTGGGACAACATCGGGCACGAGCCGCAGCACACGTCGACGGCGTACGTCGTCTACGTCGGGCTGGATGATGACGAGAAGCCGCGCTCGGTGCCGCCGGTGGTGCCCGAAGACAACACTGACCGCCGCCGATTCCGCGAGGCGGAGATACGTCGGGAGGCGCGCTTGGCGCGCCGCGAGGCGATCAACAAGTCGCGCGACGGCTGACCGAGACTCTCTCCACAGATTTGGTGCCACCGTCGGAACCGGCGGCCGAAATTGTCGGACCCGGGTTATAGCGTCGGCGCATGGTTGAGCTGCCGACGCTGATCGTCGATCCCCAGCGCGCGCTCGACCACGTCCTGACCCGGCCGGCCAGCGGCTACGGCGCCGCGCTACTGGAGACGGTCGACGTCGACGACCTGCCGGCGGCCGACCGGGTGCGCCTGCTGCAGGCCTGGGCGCGGATCGAGGCGCACGCGGCCGCGCAGCGCCTTGCCCTGGTCCGCGCGGTCGCCGGCGCCGACGAGCGCGACCCGGCGTACGACGAGTTCGGCGCGCACGAGGTCGCGCTGGCGCTGCGGATCCCGCTAGGCGCGGCGTACCACCAGGTGTCCGTCGCACGACGCCTCGCGACCCATTTGCCGCGAGCCGCGGCCGCCCTCGAGTCAGGCGACCTCGCTTACGCCCACGTCCTGCGGATGGCGCGCGCGGTCGGCACGGTCGACGCGCCCGTCGCGCGCGCCGCTGAGGAGCAGGTGCTGCCGCGGCATGCGGACCGCACGCCGGGCGAGCTCGCGACTGCGCTGACCCGCGCGGTCGCGCGCGTGGACGCCGACGGCTTCGCGCGGCGGCACCAGCGCGCCGCGGCCCAGGCTGACGTCGAGCTCATCCCCGACGCGGATGCCATGGCGTGGATCAGCGCGCACATGCCGCTCCAGGACGCGGTCGCCGTGAAGCAGCGCGTCGACGCGGAAGCCGCGGCGGCCAAGGCGGCGGGCGACCCGCGCCCGATTGGTCTCCTGCGAGCGATGGCGCTGCGCGCTCTGGTCGAAGCCGGCTACGACGACACGCCCGCCGCGCCGCTGCCCACGGGCTCGACGTCGCCCGCTGAGACCAGCACGCCCTCGACGCCGCCAAGTGACACCAGCACGCCCACCGGCTCGCCCTCGTCGCCGCCCGCTGACACGAGCAGAGCAGTGAGCGCACACGAAATACCCGTGACGGACCCCGCACCGAGACGCCCACGCAAGCGTCGGCCGGTTGAGATCCAGCTCGTCGCGACGCCCGCAGCCTGGCTCGGGCTCGCGCAGACGCCGGCCGAGCTTCCGGGCTTCGGGCCGATCCCGATCAACGTGGCGCGCGAGCTCGCCCCTGACGCCAAGCTGCGGCGGCTGGTCTGTGATCCCGACAGCGGGGCTTTGCTCGACTACGGCCGTCGCACTTACCGGGTCCCCGCCCCGCTCGCGGACTTCGTTCGTGCGCGCCACCCGAACGGGATGGCGCCCGGGTCCACGACTCCCGTGGTTCGCCACGACCTGGACCATGTCATCGCGTGGGACGCGGGCGGAAAGACGAGTGTGGACAACGTGGGGCCGCTGCCGCGAGGTTGGCACCGCGCGAAGACCGCCGGTGTCTACCGACTCACGTTGGTCGAGGACGGGATCGCGGTCTGGGACACGCCGCGGGGCCAGCGCGCGTGCGTCGAGCCGTTCGACTACCGGTTGGGCCCGTAGGTGCGGGTGACGTAGTCCCACCAAGCGCGAGGTGCGACCGCGCGACCGGCACTGAAGTCACCATTGCGGCGAGCCCGCAATTCCGAGTGTCAGCTCGTGAACCTCGCCGCCGTCCCAGCGCACGGTGATCACGCGTTGCTCGCCACTATCTGAGCGCTCCTCCCACGTGGCGAGGAAGTGGCGGCCCG
>JBHELW010000173.1:0-1117 GCA_046262915.1 Mycobacteriales bacterium
TCGACTCGCTCGGCCAGAGCCGGCGTGGCTTGCTGCAGGTGCATGGCGCGGTCGTGGACCAGGGCCTCGAGACCAAGCGCGCGGAGGCGGTCGGTCAGTACTCCCTCTTCGGCGGCACGGACACAGCGAGGCGCGACGACGTGGCGACGGTCGAGCACGTCGTGCCGATGGGCGAGTGGGACAAGGCGACGCTGCTCAGCTACGAACGCGAGATGCTCGGGCTCTACGTCAGCGACCACCCACTGCTCGGGTTGGAGCACGTCCTCAGCAGCTACGCCGACACGACAATCGCCGCGCTCACCGCCGAGAACGCGACCGACACGGCCGTGGTCACCGTCGGCGGGATCCTGTCCGGCCTGGTGCGCAAGGTGACAAAGCGCGGCGAGCCGTACGCGCAGGCGATGCTCGAGGATCTCGAGGGCGCCATCGACGTGTGGTTCTTCCCGGGTGCCTACGTGAAGTGCGCGACGTTGCTCGCGGAGGACAAGGTCGTCGTCGTCCGAGGCAAGCTCGACCTACGCGAGGACACACCGAAGCTGGTGGCCATGGAGGTGTCCTGCCCCGACCTCGGCGTCGCGCCGCGGGGCCCGGTGGTGATCCGGCTGGACGCCGCGCGGTGCACCGAGCCGGTCGTCGCCGCGCTCACCGACGTGCTGCGTGCGCATCCCGGTGTCACGGAGGTGCATCTGCAGCTGGTGAGCGCTACCGGCGCACGAGTGCTGCGGCTCGACGACGGCCACCGGGTTACGCCGACCCCCGCCCTGATGGGTGACCTAAAGGCGCTGCTCGGGGCCGGCTGCCTCGTCGGGTGAGTGCACCGGGCGCGCCACTCGACGGCGCGCTCGCGCTCGCCGGCACGCTGTGGCGCGGCGGCGACGCCGCGCCAGAACCGGGCTCCGTCGTCGTCGTCAACTCGGACGGCCTGGTCACCGCCGCCGGACCTGTTCACCAGGTCGAGGCGCCGCAGGGCGCGCGACGCGTCGGCGGTGCCGACTCGTGGGTCGTGCCGACCGTGGCCGACGCGCATGTGCATCTCGCGTTCGCATCGCGTGCGGCGCGCACGCGCTACTCCACGAGCTCCAGGCGCTGATCGACGGTCGCGGCCTACGTGGCGGGC
>JBHELW010000174.1:0-8425 GCA_046262915.1 Mycobacteriales bacterium
TGCACCACAGCTGCCCCCGCCCTAGGTGAACGCCGACTCTCCGGTGAGCGCCCGCCCGATCAGCAGCTTCTGGATCTGGCTGGTGCCCTCGTACAACGTCGTAACGCGTGCGTCCCGGAGGTACTTCCCGACCGGGAACTCGTCGATGTAACCGTAACCGCCGTGCACCTGGACGGCCGCGTTTGCGGCGCGTACGGACGCCTCCGACGCGAAGTACTTCGCCATCGACGCCGCCAAGGTGTAGCTCTGCCCGCGCGCCTTGAGGTCGGCAACGCGCCAGGTCAGCAGCCGCGCGGCCTCGACTTCTACGGCGGTGTCGGCGATGAGCTCCTGGACGAGCTGGAACGCCGCGATGGGGCGGCCGAACTGCCGGCGCTGTCCGGCGTAGGCCACCATGGCGTCGAGACATGCCTGCGCGAGCCCCGTGCACGATGCCGCTAGCGACAGCCGCCCGTCGTCGAGTGCGCTCAGCGCCACCTTCAGGCCATCGCCCTCGGCGCCGAGCAGGGCGGACTCGGGGACGAGGACATCGTCCAGTGTGACCTCGGCCGTGTCACAGGACCGTAGGCCGAGCTTGCCGTGTATCGCCCGGGCGGCGAAGCCAGGTGCGGACGTGTCGACGAGGAATGCGCTAATCCCACGCGCACCCGCGCCGCCGGTGCGCGCCATCACCAGCGCCACGCCCGCGATGCTGCCGTTGGTGATGAACACCTTCTGCCCGCGCAGCCGGAACCCGTCGTCGGCGCGCGTCGCGGTCGCCTCGAGCGAGGCCGGGTCGCTGCCATGGTCGGGCTCGGTGAGGCAAAAGCAGCCCAGCACGTCGCCGCTCGCCATTCGCGGCAACCACACGGCACGCTGCTCCGCGGTGCCCCACCGGGCGATGCTCCCCGCGACGAGGCCCAGGTGCACCGAGACGATCGAGCGCACGTTGGCGTCGCCGCGGCCGAGCTCCTCGATGAGTAGCGCGTAGGACAACGGGTCGGCACCACCGCCGCCGTACTCGGCGGCTATCGAGGCGCCGATGAAGCCCGTGTCACGCAGACCGGCGAGCGCTTCGTCGGGAAAGCGTTCGGTCCGGTCGTTGTCGAGCGCACGCGGCGTGACGACGTCGGCGACCCACGCCCGCACTGCATCGCGGACGGCGGCCTGCTCCGCCGTGAGCGTGAGGTCCATGCGCTAGTCGCCGACGCCCGCAAGGTCGCGGAGTCGGCGAAGCTGTGCCTCGCGCTCAGCCGCGAGCTGCTCGTCGCGAGTGCGTCCACCCGCGCCCCGCAACAGTGCCTTGGTCTCGATGACGGCGTCGCGCGGGCTGGCCAGGATGGCGGCGGCGAGGTCGTCGACGGCGACGTCAAGGTCTGCGTCCGCCACGACGAGCTCAGCGAGACCAAGCCGGGCCGCCTCCGCCGCACCGACGCGGCGCCCCGTGGCGCAGATCTCGAGGGCCCGCGAGTAGCCGACAAGATCCACGAGCAGGCTGGTGCCGCCGAGGTCGGGGACGATGCCGAGCGACGTTTCAGCCATCGTCAGCTGCGCGTCCTCGGTGAGCACTCGCAGGTCGCAGCCGAGCGCGAGCTGGAACCCGGCGCCGATGGCGTGCCCGCGCACGGCGGCTATCGACACGATGCTCGGGCGACGCAGCCAGGTGAACGCCGCCTGGAACGACGCGATCAGTGCGTCGGCCTCAGCCGTGGGCAGCCGCGCGATCTCCGCGAACGACAATTCCCCGGGCAGCGCATCCGCCATGAACATCGCGCGGTCCAGGCCTGCCGAGAAAGACGGTCCGGACCCGCGCACGACGACGACGCGGATCTCGCCGGTCAGCTCCCGGCCGACCGCGGCGAGCGCCCGCCACATCGCGGGCGTCTGAGCGTTACGGCGATCCGCGCGGTCGAGCGTGATGGTCAGGACCGATCCCCGATGCGCCACCCGCAGCCCCGCGTCGTCCATGCCGGTCATTCTGGCAGTGGAATGCCGAACGGCCGCACGATCGCTCGTGCGGCCGTTCGGGTGGTCGCGTGCTAGCGCGAGCTCTTGCGAGCGGTCGACTTCCTGGCCGTCGACTTGCGAGCGGTCGACTTGCGAGCGGTGCTCTTGCGAGCGGTCGACTTGCGCGCCGTGCTCTTGCGCGCGGTCGACTTGCGCGCCGTGCTCTTGCGCGCACCGGTCGTCTTCTTCGCGGTCGACTTGCGCGCGGTGCTCTTGCGCGCGGTGCTCTTCTTCGCCGCCGACTTGCGGGCCGTCGTCTTCTTGGCGGTCGACTTGCGCGCACCGGTCGTCTTCTTCGCGGTCGACTTGCGCGCGGTCGTCTTCTTGGCCGTCGACTTGCGCGCGGTGGTCTTCCGTGCGGTCGTCTTCTTCGCGGTTGACTTGCGCGCAGTGGTCTTGCGCGCCGTCGACTTGCGCGCCGTCGACTTGCGCGCGCCGGTCGTCTTCTTAGCTGCGGCCTTCTTGGCCGCCGGCTTTGTTGCGGGCACCGCAAACCTCCTCGACCTTGGAAGACCTCGTATCTTCCTTGCGGAAATCATGACGGGCGCAACAAGTTTTGCGTTGTCAACACGCCGAATGCATTTATCTGCGCAATTCGGCTGCGCGACGTGCGTGTACGCGTGACGTCGTCGCGCGTCGCGGCGAAAAAGCCTTGCTGGATAAGGGCTTCTAGCGCTTCTTGCCGCGCGTCGCACCGCCGCGGCCGCGCAGCGGCGTGCCGTTCTCCGACAAGATTCTGTGCACGAAGCCGTAGGAGCGGCCACTTTGCTCCGCGAGCAGGCGAATGCTTTGGCCTGCGTCGTACTTGCGCCGCAACTCCGTACCGAGCTTGTCGCGCTCGTTGCCGGTGATCCGGCTGCCCTTCTTCAACGACTCCGCCACTGCTCCTCCACGCCCCTGTTCGCCCGCCACACGCCGACCACTGCCCGCGCAGTGCGGATCATGCCGCACCCGCGCCCGAGAGACCAACGGCGGGTTCCGCGCGCTCGCCCGTTCGCTACCGTGGGCCCGTGCCGGGAGCCGGTCGGGCCGCCGCCGCACCACGCCGCACTGACGTCGCCGAGGCTTCGGCGTGGGTCGTCATGGTCATGGTTGGGCTGGTGGCGTCGACCCTCGCCGTGCGTGCCGGCTTCAAGATCGGCGTAAACGCGGCGCCGTTCACCGCGGACTACCGCGTCAAGGTCGAGGCCGGTTCCGTGCTCGCGCCGGCGCTCGTCGTCGCGGTGCTCGCTGGCATCCGCGCGGGCGCGGTGCGCCGACTGAGCTGGCGACAACTGCTGCTCGCCGCCTACGTCGTCGCGCTCGGCTGGTCCGTAGCGCTCGCCGTGGTCGACGGTGGTAACGGCTTGAGCTCACCGGTCGCTGCCCCGCAGGAGTACCTGCGGGACGTGCATTACGTCGACGACGTCGGCGTGCTGCCGTTCGTGCGGGACTTCACGAGTCATCTTCCGCCGCACGGAACCGGCTTCACGATCGCGACCCGCACGCATCCCCCCGGGCCGCCTCTCCTCCTCTGGGTGCTGGTCCGCGCGGGGATCCGCCGTCCCTTCGCGCTCGGGCTTGTGCTCACCGCGCTGGGGTGCCTCGCCGTGCCCCTGGTTGCCGTCGCGGCCCGATCCGTCTGCGGCGAGCAGGCCGCGCGCACGCTGCTGCCGTTCGTCGCGCTTGCCCCGTACGCCGTCTGGATCGCCGTGAGCATGGACGGGGTTGTCGCGAGCCTGTGTGCGGCGTTCGTCGCGTGCGGCGTGATCGCGTCGGAACCCGGGCGGCGGGCGCGCTGGGCGCTCGCCGGGGGCGGGCTGCTCGGCGTCGCGGCGCTCTTCTCCTACGCCGCGCCGTGGCTGGCGCTGATCCCGCTGCTCGTGTGTTTCACCCGACGACGGGCGAGCCGGATCCTGCTGTTTGGCGCCGGCGCCGTGGTGCCGCTCGGGATTGCTCGCGCCGTTGGGTTCGTCTGGCCGGACGGGTTGTCGGGCGCGCAGGCGGACTGGTCGATTCGGGTCGGGCCACACCGGTCCTGGCTCGTGTGGGCGGTGCTCGACCTTGTCGTGCTCGTCGTTGCCTGCGGTCCGGCCGTTGTGGCTGCCGCACGCCGGGTGCGCGAAACCCCCGGCTGGGCATTCGTGGTCGGCAGCGGCGTCGCGGTTGCGTTCGCGATCGGCTCTGGGCTCGCCCGCGGTGAGGTCGAGCGATCCTGGTTGCCGTTCTTCCCCTGGCTGCTCGTCCCCGTGTCGGCGCCGCGGCGACACCCAGAGGTAGCCGGGGACGAGGGCTTGACCGACGCCACGCCGGCACCGTCGCTGCTGTTGCTCGCCATCGGCGCGGTCGCGGCGGTGCTCATCGAGTCGGTGCTGCGCACCGCATGGTGAGTGGCTAGGCGAGGGCGACGAGGTCCGCGAGTTCTTCGGTCCAGCTGTCCTCTACGCCGTCGGGCAGCAGGATGACCTTCTCGGGTTGCAGCGCCGCTACCGCACCTTCGTCGTGCGTGACGAGTACGACGGCACCGCGGTAGGTCGACAGCGCCTTGAGCACCTCGGCCCGACTCGCAGGGTCGAGGTTGTTCGTCGGCTCGTCGAGGAGCAGCACGTTGGCTGCGGAAACGACGAGCGCCGCGAGCGCCAGCCGTGTCTTCTCACCACCCGAGAGCGTGCCGGCAGGCTGGTGCACGACGTCGCCGGAGAACAGGAACGCACCGAGGATCCGGCGTAGCTCCCCTTCCGATGACTCGGGCGCCGCGGCCATGACGTTCGCGATCACACTGCGATCGGTGTCGATCGTCTCGTGCTCTTGGGCGTAGTACCCGAGTCGCAGACCGTGGCCCGCGGTCACTGTGCCGGTGTCCGGCGGCTCGAGGCCGGCGAGGATCCGCAACAGGGTGGTCTTGCCGGCGCCGTTGAGGCCGAGGACGACGACGCGGGCCCCACGGTCAACGGCGAGGTCGACATCGGTGAAGACCTCCAGCGAGCCATAGGACTTGGAGAGCTCGGTCGCGGTCAGCGGCGTTCGGCCGCATGGCGCGGGGTCAGGAAAGCGCAGCCGCGCGACCCGGTCGTGCTGGCGCACCTCCTCCAGGCTCGACACGAGTCGGTCCGCCCGGCGGGCCATCCCCTGCGCCGCCTTTGCCTTGGTCGCCTTGGCGCGCATCTTGTCCGCCTGCGCCTGCAGGGCGGCGGCCTTCGCCTCCGCGTTCGCCCGCTCGCGGCGGCGGCGGCGCTCATCAGTCTCGCGTTGCGCGAGGTAGGCCGACCACCCAACGTTGTAGACGTCGAGCGCCGCGCGGTTCGCGTCGAGATGGAAGACCTTGTTCACCGTGCGCTCAAGCAGCGTTGCGTCGTGGCTCACCACGATGACGCCGCCGCGGTGTGCGCGCAGGAACTCTCGCAGCCACCCGACGGAGTCGGCGTCGAGGTGGTTGGTCGGCTCGTCGAGCAACAACACGTCCGCGCCGCTGAACAGGATCCGGGCGAGCTCGACGCGGCGGCGCTGCCCCCCCGACAGCGTGCGCAGCCGCTGCCTCAGGGCGCGGTCCGGCAACCCCAGCGCAGCCGAGATCGTCGCGGCCTCTGCCTCGGCCGCGTATCCACCATGCGCTTGGAACCGATCCTCGAGCGGTCCGTACCGGCGTAGCGCCGAGGTGCGGGTCTCGTCGTCGGCCGACGCCATCGCGCCGCGCAGGTCGTGCAGGTCGGCGACGAGCTGGTCGAGCCCGCGCGCCGAGAGGATGCGGTCACGGGCCAGCTGGTCCAAGTCGCCGGTGCGTGGGTCCTGCGGCAGGTAGCCGATGTCGCCACTGGCGCGGACGCGCCCCGCGGCGGGCACGCCCTCGCTGGCGAGTACGCGCAGCAGCGTGGTCTTGCCGGCGCCGTTCCGACCGACCAGCCCGACCCGGTCGCCGGGGCCGACGCGCAGGTCCGTTGGTCCGAGCAGCAGACGGGCACCGGCGCGCAGCTCAAGGCCCGCTGCGCTCAGCATGATGGAGGTGGGGGTCGTCAGACGTTGAAGCCGAGCGCGCGCATCTGCTCGCGCCCGTCTTCGGTGATCTTCTCCGGCCCCCACGGCGGCATCCACACCCAGTTGATGCGGAAGTCATCGACCAGCGGACCAATCGCGGCACGGGTCTGGTCCTCGATGACGTCGGTGAGCGGGCAGGCGGCGGACGTCAACGTCATGTCGAGGGTCGCGACACCCTCGTCGTCGATGTTGATGTCGTAGAGCAGGCCCAGGTCGACGATGTTGACGCCGATCTCTGGGTCGACGACGTCCTTCATCGCCTCGGTCAGCTCGTCGACCGAGACCTTCTGTTGCGCTGTCTCGCTCATGCCCGCACATCCTCCACCTTGGACGCCTCGGCGCTCCTGCGTCCCGCGGCGCTGTCGGCCGACGCTAGCGCCTGCGACGTTGCGTCCTTCCACGCCATCCAACCGAGCAACGCGCACTTGACGCGCGCGGGGAAGCGCGCAACCCCCGCGAACGCAACCGCGTCTTCGAGAACTGCCTCGTCTGGCTCGACACGGCCCTGACCCTGCATCAGCGCGACGAAATCCTCGGCGACGGCCATCGCCTCGGTGATCGGCTTGCCGATCACGAGGTCGGTCATCACTGACTCGGCCGCCTGCGAGATCGAGCAGCCGGCGCCGTCGTATGACACGTCCGCGACGCGGTCGCCGGCAAGCTTGACGCGCAGGGTCACCTCGTCACCACAGGTCGGGTTCAGGTGACGCACCTCTACGTCGTAGGGCTCGCGCAAACCCTTGTGGTGGGGATGCCGATAGTGGTCGAGGATGATCTCCTGGTACATCGAGTCAAGCTGCACGGAAGACCTGCTTCACGTGCTCGAGCCCCGCGACGAGCGCGTCGACCTCCTCGGTCGTCGTGTAGAGGTAGAACGAGGCGCGGGTCGTCGCCGGAACGCCGAGGCGGCGGCACACCGGCGCTGCGCAGTGCTGTCCGACGCGCACCGCAATGCCCAGCTCGTCGAGGACCTGCCCGACATCGTGGGGGTGCAGATCGCCGAGGGCGAAGCTGATCGTGCCGCCGCGCGAGATCGCGTTGCGCGGGCCGAGGACGCGCAGCCCATCGACTCCGGCGAGTGCGTCGAGGGCGTGCACGGTCAACGCCTTCTCGTGCGTCTTGATGGCGTCGAGCCCGATATCGACGAGGTAGTCGATCGCCGCGGCCAGCCCGATCGCCTCCGCGATCATCGGTGTGCCCGCCTCGAACTTGTGGGGTGGCGGCGCGTAGGTGGATGCGGCCATCGACACTTCGGCGATCATCTCGCCGCCGCCGAGGAACGGGGGTAACTCGTCGAGCAGCTCGTGGCGCGCCCACAGGGCCCCGATCCCGGTCGGACCGCACATCTTGTGGCCGGTGAAGCCGAGGAAGTCGACGCCGAGCTCCTGGACGTCGACCGGCGAGTGCGGCACTGCCTGTGCGGCGTCGAGGCCGACCAGCGCGCCGACCTCGCGCGCCCGGCGGACGATCTGCGACGTCGGGTTGACGGTCCCGAGGATGTTGCTCTGCAGCACGAACGAAACGACGCGGGTGCGCTCGTTGCACACCTCGTCCAGATTCGACAGGTCGAGCCGGCCGTCGTCGGTGATGCCGAGCCAGCGCAGCGTCGCGCCGGTGCGCTGGCAGAGCAGCTGCCACGGGACGATGTTGGAGTGGTGCTCCATCTCCGTGATGAGGATCTCGTCGCCGGGTCCGACATGCAGGCGTGAGCCGGGTCGCGCGTCGCCGATCGAGCGGGCGACGAGGTTCAGCGCCTCGGTGACGTTCTTGGTGAAGACGATCTCGCTGCGGTCGTAGGCGTTGACGAACCGCGCCACGGTGTCGCGCGCGCCCTCGTACATGTCGGTCGCCTCAATGGCGAGCGTGTAGAGCCCGCGATGCACGTTGGCGTGGTGGTGCTCGTAGTAAGCCGACATCGCGTCGAGCACCTGCTGCGGACGTTGCGACGACGATGCGCTGTCCAGGTAGGCGAGCGAACGACCGTTGATTTCCCGCTGCAGCAGCGGGAAGTCCTTGCGGACCCGCGCGACGTCGTACGCCGGGAGGCTGGTCAATGTCCGGCCGCTCCCGCGCCCGGCAGAATGCCGGCGATGGGTGCCGACATCGGATCCGGTGCGGTGCCGGCCAGCGCGGGGCGCAGGTGTTCGTAGCCCTCGGCCTCGAGTCGCTCAGCGAGCTCGGGGCCGCCCTCTTCGACGATCCGCCCGTCGAACATCAGGTGCACGAAGTCGGGCGTGATGTAGCGCAGGATCCGGGTGTAGTGGGTGATCAGCAGCGTGCCGGTGGACTGCGACTCGTGAACGCGGTTGACGCCCGCGGCCACAACGCGCAGCGCATCGACGTCGAGCCCGGAGTCGGTCTCGTCGAGGATCGCGATCTTGGGCTTGAGCAACTGCAGCTGCAAGATCTCGTGGCGCTTCTTCTCACC
>JBHELW010000175.1:0-3969 GCA_046262915.1 Mycobacteriales bacterium
GCTGGCGTCGGTGACCCGCCCGGCGGCGTCGTAGGTCGTCGTCGTTGTCCGCGTCCGAGTGGCACGAGTGCCGTTGACCACTTCGCTGGAGGTGTCCACCACGGTGGTGGGCTGCAGCAGCGAGTTGTAGTTGCTGGTCCGGGACACCGGGATGTCTGGCAGCGACCCGCCCGGCTGCGCGGCGGGGAGCGTCTTGCACGGCAGCCGCGCCCAGTCTGGCTTGTTGACACAGTCGGGATCCGCGCTGGACGCGTCGGCGGTGTAGTAGCGGTAGAGCGTGGTCGCCGCGCTCCCGCCGTTCGGCGCCTTGGGCAGCCGGCGCTCGGTGAGCAGGCCGCTCGATGCGTCGTAAAGGGTCGTCGTCGCCAGGTTGAGCCCGCCGGGGTCGACCGTGGTGCGCAGCGGCGTGTGCAGCGTCCAACCGGTGTCGTCCACGCTGCCGTCGCCGCGGGTGATCGCGTAGTCGTAGGTGGTGACGCGCGCGTCGTTCGACGTGCCGGAGCCAACGTCCGGGCCGACGCTCGCCTCGGTGGTCACCTTGACGGGCAGGTGCATCTTGTCCCCTTGCGGGTGGCCGAGCTCCGCGCCCTGGTCATAGTCGGTGTGGGTGTGCGTCCGCGCGTCGGCGGAGGTGCCGTCGGCGAGCGTAACGAGGTGCACGGGGCCGTACACGTCGCTGAGCTCGATGCCGTCGGGTGAGTAGAGCCGCCGCGTGGACAGCCGTGCCGCCCTCGCGGCTGGGTCTGCTGCCGCGAGAGCACTGGCGCGGTTGGCTGCGGACAGCTCGCGCACCACGTTGCCGAACTGGTCGTACTCGCTCGTCATCACGTAGCCGCCGGGGCTCGCGACGTTGACCGGCCGGCCGTCCACGTCGATGTAGGTGATCGTCGCCTGCGCGTAGTTGACCGGCGACGCCGAGGCGTCCGTCGCCGCGCGGGCCGGGAAGATCGCCGTCGCGTCGGTGGGCACGTCCGTCTGCCCCCACTGCGCCACGTCGCCACTCGTCATCGCCGGCCGCCCGTCGCCGGCGGTGAGCGGCACGCCGTAGACGAGCGAGGTCTTCTCCTGGTCGGTCGAGTTGGGGTGCGGGCGCGAGACGCTCGTCAGTTCGCCGCCGCTGCCGTACGCCATCGTCCAGGCCGCACGGCCGGGCGCGGTGATCGTCGCGAGCCGGCCGGCGCTGTCGTAGGTGTAGCGCGTCACCAGGTTTGGAGAGATGCGCGGGTCCCAGGCGGAGACCAAGCGCCGGTCCGCGTCGTACGAGTACTGCACGACGACCTGCGTCGCGGTCGCGCCGGTCTTCAGTGTGATCGACGTCAGCCGGCTAGGGGTTCCCGTGTCGTAGGTGAAGAGCAGCCCGCGGCAGCCGGCGGGCCAGGACGTGTCGGTGCACGTCGTGCCCGACGCGTTCGGCGCGACGACCCGGATGATCCGCCCGCTGGCGTCATAGGCGTAGGTCGTAGTCTGGTTGGAGCCTGGTTGCGAGACGCTCTTTGGTCTGTACCCCCCAGTACCGGCCGGCTCGAACGTTGTCTTGTTGCCGTCAAGGTCCGTCAGGACAAAGTCGCTGCCCACCTTGGCTAGCGCGAGTCCGGTCTCGTCCTCCTGCGGCACGTACGTGTTGTCCGGACTGAGGCGGAACCCGATGAGCCCGCCCTCCTCGTCGGTCACCACGACGAAGGCGCCGGCGTCGCGGAGGCTCCGGTAGTCCGACCCAGCGCTCTCCACCGGAAGCGTCGTCGCCCAGCCGGGGCCAAAGAGCGAGCCGTCGCTCGGCGGATCGGCGGGCTGGCGGGAGTTGAACGTGCGCGTGACGGTGAGGTCCGAGACGAACGCGTCGACGGAGACGTCGGTGTCGGTCACGCTGTAGTTGCCGGTGAGCAGGCTCACGGTGCCCGGCCCGACCGGCGCGGTCGCGTAGCTGTCGCCGAAGGCGTTCTGGTCAAGGGTGATGTTCACCGGCTCGGTGCACGACTCGGCGCCGCTTGCGTCATGGAAGCAGGCGATGAGCGAGACAGGGCCGTCGCTGCCGACCTCGGCTGCGACGTCCCACACGAGGTCGGGCGAGGTCACACCGGTGCTTGTCGGCTGCGTCGCCACCGGCCAGCCGGCGATCTGGGTTCCGCCGTTGGTGACGTTCGCGGCGCTGATGACGGTCCAGTTGTCGAACTCGCCGCGGCGGTAGCGGAAGTCCACTGAGGTTTTGTCGGGATTCGCGAGGGCGCGGAGCGTCACGCGGCGCTGCGTCCGCCGCCCCTCGGTGGGGCTGGTCACCGCGGCGAAGCCGACGCCGAACTGGTAGTCCGTCGGCGGGCTGATCAGCCCGCCGTGGTTGACCGCCCACACGGAGAGGTGGTGCCAGCCGTCCGGTGGCGAGAGCACGATGCTGCTCAGCGATGTCGCGGCGCCGTACGCGGCGTTGCCGCTGATGTCGAGCCCGTAGAGATAGTGGTTGATGTCTGACGCCGTCGAAGAGAACGAGAATGTCGCACTGCCGTCGGCGGTGCGCGGCGACCAGACGTTGCTCGGATACTGCGCGGACGTGACGCCGGGTGCCGGTGGCGTCGTGGCGTCCACGGTGAAGTAGGAGAACGTCGTCCAGCTCTGCCCGACGTCTGTGCCGTCGTAGGCCCGGGCGCGCCACGCGTACACGGCACCGTCGGTCAGCGGGCTCGTGGTCGGGATCGTCCATGCAGCCGTGGCGCCGGACATGGTCAGCAAGGAACGCCCGGACGCGACAAGCGTCGTCAGGCTCGAGTTCCAAACCTCCACATCGGCGTAGCCCGACGAGCCATCGGGGTCGCGGTAGACCGGCCGGAACTGCGGGGTGCGGGTCGGCACGTAACTCTCGTGCGCCGGCGATTCGATCCGGTCGATGACCGGGAAGGTGTTGTACGTGACGGCGAGAGTCGGGATGTACGAGGTGTTGCTGTAATCGGAGGAGTAGTACTTCTTCCACGCGCCGGTGTCCGCCTCGTCGGCAGCGCGAACCTCGAGCCCGTGGTTGCTCGTCGGCACGCGCGCCCAGTGCTCGATCAGCGCCGTGAGGTCGAAGCGCACCCAGTTGCCCGCGCACCCCGTCGCCCCATACGTGCCGGTCGACGAGCCGTAAACCGTCGAAACGATCCCCGGCTGGTTCGACCATGTTGTGCTGTTGCTGAAGTCGCCGGACAGCTCGAATATACGCGTCTCCTTCGCGGTGCACGCCGGCGAGTAGTAGTTGTAAAGCGCGAGCGTCGCCGACAGCACGTGGCGGTTGCTGTAGGTGCTCGAGTCGAACTTCATGAGCGAGCGCTGGATGGCAGCGGTGCCCGAGTACTTGCCAGACCGCAGGTCGGTGGACGTACCTTGCGATGTCGTGGTCGCGCTGCTCGGCGCGGAGGAAACCCATGTGTCCGCAAGGATCGTCATCTGGATCGACGGGTCGATCGTCACCGGGTAGGTCACCGACGGGTCGCGCAGGAACGACAGGTCCGGCCGCATCTCGAGCTCACGGCCACTCGGCGTGTCGTTGACCTGCGTCGTGACCGGTGCCTCCCGCTTCGGGTCGCCAGCCGAGTCCTTCACGGCCCCCCACATCCGCGGCTGTGGCGACTCTGCGACCAGCCTGCCGCTTGCGTCGGTGAAGCGCAGGGAGCCGTTGTCAGCTTTCGCGACCGACAGTCCGCTGAGCTTCAGCGGCAACCGGAACACCGGTGCCGCAGTCGGGCGCTCGCGCAGGATCAGGCTCTGCTCGAAACCCTGCCGACGAGCCTGGAGGACGAGGTCGATTCCAGGCCGCACACCGGCGTAAGTGGCGATGTCGCCGCTCACGGTCGGTGCCGGGAGATGGCCCGGCCAGCGAAGGCTAAGGCTCTTGCCAGCAGTGGCGAGCGAGGCAACGGGGTCGACGTCGCCGCCCGCGCTGAAGGTGATGTCCCCGGCCGTCGCGACCGGCTTGATGCGGGTGCCCTGTCGGACGAGCGTCGT
>JBHELW010000176.1:0-4351 GCA_046262915.1 Mycobacteriales bacterium
CGCGTGCGCGAGGTCGGCGGGGCGCATCCCGTCGTAGAGCGCAAGCAGCCGCGCGGCGCCCTGCTCGCTCTCCGCGAGCGTCAGCCCGGTGACCGCATCCCAGGGCACCTGCTGCACCTGCGCGCGGCGACGCATACCGCCTCCGGTGCGCACCGCGACGCGCGTAATGAGCCAGTCCTCGCTGCGGGTCGGTTCCATCGCGCAGTCGTAGATCGTCACCGGCTGCCCGGACTCGCGCAGGGTCACCTTGCGGTCGAGGATGTCGCCGAGGACGAGGGTCTCACCGGGGCGTCGCTCGAACCGGCGCAGGTCCACCTTGCCGGTCTGCAACATCACCTGGCCCGCGTCGAACGACGTCACGCGGCTGATGGGCACGAAGATCGGCCGGTTCTGCACCTTGACGACCAGCCCGATGACACGCGGCGGTTGTGGTTCGAGCCGCAACGTCGCGACGACGTCGCGGACGCGCCCGACCTGGTCGCCGACCGGGTCGAACACCGTCAGTCCGGCGAGACGTGCGACGAAGATGCGCGAAGGCGCAGTCGTCGTCATCGCCGTGGTCGTCATGCGAGCGAGGCTACCGCCGGAACCCTTGCGGCTCCGGGACTTTAGCGGCGCTGAGGCGACCCGTAGAGCGCGCCAGGTGCGCCCTTGGGCGCGTTGTGCAACGTGATCGGGATGCGAGTGTCGGTGCCTGCCGTCGTCGGCGCCGGCGGCGCCGCACGCGAACCGCTGAACGGGTTGTCCGGGTCGTCGATGAGCGCACCGGTCGGGACCAAGCGGGCGATGCGGCACTCGCGTGCCCAGCGCGTCCCGGCCTCGTCGCCGTCGCGACTGTTGAGACGCTTGCCCATGAGGAGTGGCGTCACTTCCTCCCAGAGCGCGCTGCCGGGCGGGACGATGTCCACTGCCGCGCGCCAGCTGACGAGCAGGCTGCCCTTGTCCTTGGAACGCACCGAGACGATCGCGCTGTCGGCCGACTCCAGCCCCGGCAGCTGCTGCTCGGAGCCGCCGAACACGACGTAGACCGCACCCTGGTGGTAGAGGAACCACGCGCCGCGCGCCGACTGGCCTTCCAGCCCGGGCCACCCGATCCAGCAGATGTCGGACTTCTTCGTCGCCTCGTCGATGATCGGCGGGACTACGGCGGGACCGCCGCCGACGGCGCCTGGGCCCGGCTCGACGAAGACGGGCACGCCGGGGATGACGTCGCGGTCCATCGTGAAGACGAGCTCGTACTCGCCGACCTCGAGCCGCACGTCGTCGAGCCGGTCTTCGAGGTCGGTCGTGTAGTACTCGCCCGCGATGTCGACGACGCGCGGCTCGGACCGGTACGCCGTGATGCGCGTGTCCGCGCGGACGATGCGGAACTCCTCGACGTAAAGACCCTGCGGGCCGCTCCAGCCGCGGCGCACGCGGAACGGCGAGGCCGGACCGCCGCGGCTGCCGTAGACGTGAACGACGGGGTCCGCCGCGCCCGACTGGTGCCGCTGCTCGTCGATCGCGATCGCGTATCGCAGGGTCGCGCGGGCCATGGCGCGCACTATATTGACCGCGTGGTCGCGCCACGAACGGGTGGCGCGCGCGGCGTCGGCACTCTTGACCGGCCGCCCGGCACCGACATCGCGCTCATCGTCGTCGCGGTCTGCGCGGTCTCGACTTCCGCGCCGCTCATCCGGGTCGCGGCGGCACCGGCGTTCGCCGTCGCATTCTGGCGCAACGGGCTGGCGTCACTGCTGCTGACGCCGGTAGCCCTCGCCCGCTGCCGAGCCGAGCTCCTCGCGCTGAGTCGTCACGAGCTGTCGCTGGCGGTCGGCGCCGGCGTGTTGCTGGCCGCGCACTTCGCGACGTGGGTGCCCTCGTTGTCGTTCACGCCGGTCGCCTCGTCGGTCGCCCTGGTCGCGACGCAGCCGATCTGGGCTGCGCTGATCGCGCGCGTCCGTGGCGAGCGCGTCCCGAGGCGGGCGTGGCTGGGCATCGTGGTCGCGGTGGCCGGCGCCGTCGTCCTGACCGGGGTCGACTTGCGAATCAACGCGCGGTTCCTGCTGGGCGACGTGCTCGCTATGGCGGGGGGCGTATTCGCTGCCGCCTACGTCACCGTCGGCGCTGAGGTGCGTCGCAGCGTCAGCACGACCAGCTACACGCTGCTCTGCTATGCCACCGCTGGCGTGCTCCTCCTCGTCTGTTGCGTGACGACGCACCAACGCCTCGTTGGCTACTCCGCGAAGACCTGGGCCTGCCTCGCCGGGCTGACGCTCGGCGCGCAGCTCCTCGGTCACTCGGTCTTCAACCGGGTGCTGCGCACGACGAGCCCAACCGTCGTATCGCTGGCCATCCTCTTCGAGATCGTCGGCGCGGCCGTGCTCGCCGCAATCCTGTTCTCGGAGTCGCCGCCGTTGGCCGCGATCCCGGCCGCGCTGCTGATCGGCGCCGGCATCGTCGTCGTCGTGCGCGCCGGTCGGGCCGAGCCCGCGGTCGCAGGCGTCGCCGTCGTCGAGTAGGCGGCTAGCGCAGGCGCGGGCCTGTCGTCGTATGGGTGAACCACGTCTGCGGCGCGTTGTCCGGCTTACCGTCCTTGTACTTCTTCACGAACGCGACGTAGACCCGGCCGTCGGGGCCGATCGCGTTCTCGAAGAAGTCCCAGAGCTCGCGGTTCATCGGACCCGTGAGGACCGGCCCGGACGGGATCTCACCGCGGACGATCGCGGGCGATTTCGAGTCGGCACCGACGATCGCTGCGGCGTAGGCATGCCACAGTTCTTTCTTCGGAATCGCGTCCTGGTAGGCCGCGCCCGCGCCGACGTTCTTCAGCTCGTCGTGGAACGACGTCTGGTACCAGACGACGGAGATCTTGCCGCCCGCGCCGGCGGCCACCCACGGGAACGTCGCGCAGCCCTTGCCGGTGTTGACCTTCACCGGCTTGTGCCAGCTCTTGCCGCCGTTCGTCGACGCGGCGTAGTAGACGTCGCAACCCGTCTTGTTGTAGGTCGACCACGTCGTGTACGCCGTGCCGCGCGCGTCGACCGCGGAGGCCCCCGTGAAGATGGGCGAGATGAACCCGCGCTGCGGCTTGGACACCGGCGCGTTGGACCACGTCTGGCCGCCGTCGGTCGAGACGCCGGAGCCGATGAGCCGCTGTTGGAGCGGACACCCGTTCACGGTGTCTTCCTCGGTCGCCTCGTCGCAGACGACGCCGGCGATCCAGAGACGCCCCGTGCGCTTGTCGGCGGCGATGTGCCCGGGAAAGAACTGCTGCGCGTTGATGTTGCCGCGCCACGGCACCGGCTGGCCCGCGTTCCACGTCAGACCCATGTCCGTCGACGAGTACGTCTGCACGTAGGCGCTGTAGTTGACGTACAGGTAGAGCGCCTGTGGCGTCCAGGCGAGCCACGGCCGGTCGTTCATGCCCGGGACGACACCGCTCGACGGGCTGGTGCGCTGCCAGGTCTTGCCGTGGTCGGACCAAACCGTCGTCAGCATGCTCGGGATGAACGTGTCGGTGAACACGACGGTGCCCTTGTCGTCCGTCGCGAGCTCGCCCTCGGCACCGACACCCCACTCACGGATGTGTCCAGGCGTCTCCATCTCCGCGAACGTCTTGCCACCGTCGTGCGACGCCCAGACCGGCGACGCCGCCACCACGCAGCACACGCCGGCGATGTAGATCGTGCCGCTGCGGTCGACCTGGATGCTCGGCTCGCCCGCCCACTCATGCGTCGCCGGGCTCTGCGTGTCCTGGACCGAGTACTCGTCCCCGACGACGGTCCGCGCCGGCGCGAACGAGCTAAGGCCGACCGGCTTGGAGAACGCGAGCGACTTCGGTGCCGAGGTGGCAGCCGGCGCGAGCGCAATGAGGGAAAGCCCCGCGCAAGCGACGATGGCGGCGACGACGTGGCGACGCGGCATGGTGACCCCTTCGACAACGACCGGTGCTGAAGAGTTCGTCCTGGCCATACCCCATCCTGCCCGTCGGTAGCATTCGGCCATGGGTTCGTTGCGTTCGCGGCGCTCATGTCTGGCCGTCCCCGGGTCGTCACCGAAGATGCTCGGCAAAGCACAGGGTCTCCCCGCAGACCAGGTCTTCCTGGACTTGGAGGACTCGGTCGCGCCGCTGGCCAAGGAAGAGGCGCGCGCCAACGTCGTCGCCGCGCTCAACGACGGCGACTGGGGCGAGAAGGTCCGCGTCGTCCGCGTGAACGACCTGACGACGAAGTGGAGCTACCGTGACGTCATCACGATCGTTGAGGGCGCGGGCGCCAACCTCGACGGCATCATGCTGCCCAAGGTCCAGACCGCCGCGCAGGTGCAGTGGCTCGACATGCTGCTGACGCAGATCGAAGAGACGGTTGGC
>JBHELW010000177.1:0-1156 GCA_046262915.1 Mycobacteriales bacterium
GACGGCTACTCGTCGATCTACTGGCACATCAGCTACGGCTCGGCGTCCGTCGCGCCGGGCCAGACGATCGCCCAGGGCCATCCGATCGCCGACGCCGGCGCGGCCGGCATCGTGTGCGGCAACCCGGGCGACCATCTGCACTTCGCGGTCGAGCCGACGCCGCCGGACGGCGTGTCGGTGCAGACCTCGGTGCAGATCCGCTTCGACGAGGCCGGCGAGCCCGCGGCCGGCTCGGCGCCCGTTTCCGCGAACCGTGCGCGCTACTCCGCGCAGTACGCCGGCGGCAGCGAGTGGGTCGTGCTGGGCGCCGGCCAGTCGCATCCGACGACCGGCCGCTGGCTCAACCTCGGCTGGGACAGCTGGTCGAACGTCAATTCGCGGATCGGCACATTCGGTCCCGAGCCGTCGCAGGACCACGCGAGCGTGCTGTTCGGCTCGAACCGCGTCGGGCAGGCGCAGCCGGTCGTCGCGCCCGGCGAGGTGGCCGAGTACCCGTTCACGCTGACCGCGCCCGCGGCGCCCGGCATCTATCGCCTCTACCTCCGTCCGGTCCTTGACGGCGTGACCTGGATGCAGGACGAGGGCGTGTTCTGGCTGGTGGACCGGCGGTGAAGCGCTACACGCCGTTCGCGGCGTTCCTTGCCGCGGTCATCGCGATCGCCGCGCTCGGCGCGACCGCGCTCGCGGCGACACGCGGACCGTCGGGTCTGACAACGGCGTACGTGAGCCAGACCCTCGGCTACTCGATCCAGCTCCCGGGCACATGGCGCCGCTCGGCGGTGCTCTCGGCGATGGTGAACAACGGCAGCCTGAAGCTCGGCCACGAGGTCTTCACGATCCGCTCCGTCGCCGATGAATCCGGTGTCCTCGCCGATCCGGGTCCGGGTGCGGCGTGGTCGTATGTCGCGGTCGTCGAGCAATGGCGCGATCCGCAGGCGTGGACCGCGACGGCCTGGGCGACGGACCCGCTTCTCGCCGGCTGGGCGAAGGGCCAGCTCGTCGAGAGCACGACCATCGATGGGCACCTCGCGGCGAAGGTCACGAACGGTCCGCGGTTCTCGGTCGCGTACTACGTGTACGACGCGGGCAGGATGTTCGTCGTCGGGTACAAGGTCGACGCGCCGCAGTGGAAGCCGTCAGCCGCGACCGAGTCCGA
>JBHELW010000178.1:0-3660 GCA_046262915.1 Mycobacteriales bacterium
CGATCACGAGAAGCAGCTCGCCGAGCTCGGCATCGCGGCGTTCGAGCTCGTCGTCGTCAACCTCTACCCGTTCCGCGAGACGGTCGGGTCCGGCGCGTCCGCGGACGAGTGTGTCGAGCAGATCGACATCGGCGGCCCGACGATGGTGCGCGCAGCGGCGAAGAACCATCCGTCCGTCGCGGTCGTCGTCTCACCCGCCCGCTACGACGAGCTGCTCGCCGCCGTCCGCGACGGCGGCACGACGCTCGAGCAGCGCAAGCGACTGGCGGCCGAGGCGTTCGCGCACACCGCGACCTACGACGTCGCCGTCGCTTCGTGGTTCTCCTCTGCCTACGCACCGGCCGACGCGGAGCGCTTCCCGGTGTTCCTCGGAGCGACCTGGGAGCGCGCCGACGTGCTGCGCTACGGCGAGAACCCGCACCAGGCCGCCGCGCTGTATGCCGGGGTCGACAGCACTCCGGGGCTCGCGACCGCACGCCAGCTGCACGGCAAGCAGATGTCCTACAACAACTACGTCGACACCGACGCGGCACGCCGCGCGGCGTACGACTTCGCCGAGCCTTGCGTCGCGATCATCAAGCACGCGAACCCCTGCGGCATCGCGATCGGGTCCGACGTCGCGGCCGCGCATCGGAAGGCGCACGCCTGTGACCCCGTCTCCGCCTTCGGCGGCGTGATCGCGGCGAACGCCCCGGTATCGGTCGCGATGGCCGAGCAGGTGGCCGAGATCTTCACCGAGGTCATCGTCGCTCCGGCCTACGACGAGGGCGCGCTCGAGGTGCTCGCGCGCAAGCCGTCGATCCGCGTGCTGGTATGCGCCGAGTTGCCCGCCGGGCCACGGATCGAGCTGCGTCAGGTCAGCGGCGGGCTGCTGCTGCAGCAAGCGGACACCTTTGCGCCCGGCGACGAGCCCGGTACGTGGACCTTGCAGTGCGGCGACGAGCTGGACGCCGCGGCCCGTGCCGACCTCGCGTTCGCGTGGCGCGCCTGCCGCTCGGTCAAGTCCAACGCGATCCTGCTCGCGTCGGACGGCGCCACCGTCGGCGTCGGCATGGGGCAGGTCAACCGGGTCGACGCCGCGCGGCTCGCGGTGTCGCGTGCCGGGGACCGGGCCAAGGGTGCGGTCGCGGCGTCCGACGCGTTCTTCCCGTTCCCGGACGGGCTCGAGGTGCTGGCCGACGCGGGCGTGCGTGCCGTCGTAGAACCCGGCGGGTCGGTCCGCGACGCCGATGTCATCGACGCGGCGAAGCGGGCCGGCGTATCGCTGTACTTCACCGGAACCCGGCACTTCTTCCACTGATGTCAGTGAACGCCGAGCTCGACCCGCGCAAGGCCGGCCTGGCTCGGGTCTTCAACGCAGCGGCGGAGGATTACGACCGCGCGACCGCCGAGGGCTGGGAGCTAATCGGCGCGCGGCTCGTCGAACGCGCCGACCTGCGCGCCGGCGAGTCCGTGCTCGACCTGGCGTCGGGCGCAGGCACGACCGCCATCCCAGCGGCGCGCGCTGTTGGGCCAACGCGGCGCGTCGTCGCGGTCGACCTCGCGGCCGACCTGCTCGCGAAGGGAGAGTCGAAGGCGCGAGCCGAGGGCTTGACGAACATCGAGTTCCGGGTGGGCGACATGGAGGCCACCGGCTACCCCGCGGCCGCGTTCGACGTCGTGCTGTGCTCGCTGGGCGTGTTCTTCGTCCCGGACGTCATGGCGCTGCTCGTCGAGATGCGCCGGCTGGCGCGCAGCCGGGTCGCGGTTTCGGTGTGGGGTCCGACGCCGCCGCTGCTCGCCACGGCTTTTCACGCCGCGCTCCGCCTGGTCAAGCCCGAGCTCGACCCGGCGCCACCCCCACCGTGGGCCGCAGCAATTGCGACGCCCGAGTCGCTGGCCGCCGCGTTGCGCCGAGCTGGCTTCGACACGGTCGACGTGGAGATGCCGACGCTCACGATGGAGGTCACCGACCCGGACCGCGCTTGGGACCTCGTGCTCGGCGGTGGCATGCGCGGGGCGCTGGAGGAGCTCACGCCAGCGCAGGTCGACACCGTCCGTGCCGAGCTCGTGCGCCAGTTCACCGGCGTGCCGGAGATGTCGGTCGAGGTCCAGTTCGCGGTCGCCCACTGTGGAGCGCCAGAGTGAGTGCGCGGCTGTTGCCGGGGGGCCCGGTCGCCGACAGCGTGATCGCGGACCTGCTCCCGCGCATCGAGAAGCTCGCCGCTTCTGGTCGTCGGCCCGGGCTCGGCACGATCCTGGTCGGGGACGACCCGGCGAGTGCCGGCTACATCCGGGTGAAGCAGGAGAAGGCGGCGGAACTCGGGCTTGCGTCTCCGCATCGGCACCTGGGGTCTGACGCGACGCAGGAAGATCTCGTCGCGGCCATCGTTGAGTTCAACGACGATCCCGCCGTCGACGCGATGCTCGTGCAGCACCCCACGCCGCCGCAGATCGACTTCGAAGCCGCGCTGCTCGCGATGGACCCCGACAAGGATGTCGACGGCTTGCACCCGGTCAACATGGGCCGTCTCGCGCTGGGCATGCCCGGGCCCGTGCCGTGCACGCCGGCGGGGATCGAGGCGCTGCTCGCGTTCCACGACATCCCCGTCGCCGGACGCGCGGTGTGCATCCTCGGTCGTGGCACGACGCTCGGCCGTCCGCTTGCCCTGTTGCTGACGCAGAAGCGGCCGACGGCCAACGCCGCCGTGACCGTGGTGCACACTGGGGTCCCGAACTGGGGCGACTACACCCGGCGCGCCGAGATCGTCATCGCGGCGGCCGGAGTCCCCGGGATCCTGCAGCCGGAGCACATCTCGCCGGGTGCCGTCGTGATCGGCGGCGGCGTGCGCTATGAGGGCAGACGCTTGCTGCCCGACGTAGCCGAGTCTTGTGCCGAGGTTGCCAGCGCGATCACGCCGCGCGTCGGTGGCGTCGGCCCGACGACGGTGGCCATGCTGTTCCGCAATTGCGTCGAAGCCGCGGAGCGCAAGACCGCTGGGCAATAGCCCAGGCTGGCGATGGACTAGCCGCGCTCGGGGCGGCGGTTAGCCCGTGCTCGCGCCTTCGGGCAGTGGGCGGATGATGCCCGCCGCGATCACGTCGTTGGCGAGGCGCGAGCGGCGCCCCGGCCCCTCCGGGATGCGGAACTTGTGGTAGAGCCGGAGCAGCTGCTGCTTCACCGCGGCCTCGGTGACGACGAGCTCCTCGGCGATGTCCTTCACGGTCGACGGTGACACGAACGGGTCGTGGCGCAGCGCGGGACGGCAGAGGGCGTTGAGCACCTCGCACTCGCGTCGAGTCAAGTCCGGAGCGGCGACGCGGCGCATCTGCGACGTTTCGCTGGCGTCGATCGCGTCGTCCTCGGGCGCCTCCACGCCGCCAACGCGTGCGCGCGCGGCGCCGAACGTCACGATGTCGCCGTCGTGCAGCACGCGCCGGCCGATCGGGCGTCCGTTCACACGCGTGCCGTTCGTGGACAACCCCATGTCCGACACGTAGAGGTGCGGTCCGCGCCGCACGATCTCGGCGTGCAGCCGAGACACGCTGGGGTCCTCGATCGCGACCGAGACGCCCTCGCCGCGGCCGATCGTCGAGATCTCGTCGCCAAGCGGGAACACCTCGTCGGTGCTTTCGACCTGCAGGTACGGCGTGCCGCTCGGCAAGTCATCCCGCGCGGAA
>JBHELW010000179.1:0-2960 GCA_046262915.1 Mycobacteriales bacterium
AGCGCCATCTGCGCGACGACGGCGACGATGACGCCGACCCACTCGACCGAGTAGCTGTCCATGAGACCCCCAAGCTCGTGGCTGCGCCGAACGATAGGCGCAACGAGGAGCCAGGTCCCGGAGGCGCAGGGCGTTACTGCACGCGCGCGTCGGGCTCGGCGACCAGCGTCGCTGGCACGACGGTGACCGCGAACGGCGCGGTCGCTTCGAACGCCGCGTCGCGCTCGACGTAGGAGATTTCGACGTAGCGGCCGTCGCGCAGGTCCCAGGCGCGGATGCTCGGCCCGTCGGGATCGACAACCCAGTACGACGGCGCGCCCGCGGCCTCGAAACGAGAGCGCTTGCTCATGAGGTCGAAGCGCCGCGTGCTAGGCGAGAGCACTTCGACGGCGAGCAGGGGCGGCCCGGGGAGCCCCCACTGCGCCAGATCGGCTCGGCGTGCGACAAGCACGTCCGGCTGCAGCTCGGTGTCGTCGGCAAGGGCGACAGCGAGGGGCGCGATGAAGACCTCGAGGTGACGTGGGCACGCTTCGCGCAGCAGTACGGCCAGTTCGAACGCCACGCGCTGATGGGTCGGCGTGGGCGCCGGGGTCACGAGCAGGACCCCGTCGAGCAGCTCGTAGCGATGGCCGTCATCGGGCATCAGCTCGAGGTCCGCCCGCGTCAGCGGCCGTCCGTACGGCAACGTGGTCACGGCTCTCATGGTGCGCCTCCTCGGTCACACCCGCCAGCGTGCGCGTCCGAGCCGACACTCCGTGCGCTCCGTCCACAGACAGTGCTGGCCCATCGGACGCGCCTGACGGCGTTCACTGTGCGGCCGTCCACGGGGACGTGTCCGATTGCGCACAAGATTCGCGCGGGCGACGCGGCGGGGGTGCAACCGATGAGGGCTGCCCGTCGTAGTAAGAGGCATGAGGACCGCGCGGGAGGAGGAGTTCCGCGCGTTCGTCGAGGCGCACCGCGCCGGGCTCGTCCGCACCGCGACCCTGCTCGCCGCCGGTGACGGGCATCTCGCCGAGGACCTCGTGCAGACCTCGCTCACGCGCCTGTACCTCGCGTGGCCGCGGGTGCGCCGCCGCGACGGCCCGCTGCCCTACGTCCACCGCATCCTCATCAACGCCTTCACCGACGAGACTCGCCGCCCCGCGTGGCGCCGGGAGCGCGCGCAGGCGGAGCTGCCCGACGTAGCCGTCGAGGGGGCGACGCCGGCGGAGGAGCGCGACGAGGTACGCCGGGCGCTCGCCGCCCTGCCGCCCGGCATGCGCGCGGCGGTGGTCCTGCGCCACTGGCTCGAGCTCGACACCGCGGAGACCGCGGCCGCGCTCGGGTGCAGCGAAGGCAACGTGAAGAGCCAGACCGCGCGCGGGCTCGAGCGGCTCCGCGAGCTGCTCAGCGCACCGCCCGCCCCCGCGACGGGGGCGGCGCCGACGAATGTTCCGCAGAGGAGTCAGCCATGACCGAGATCCGTGACCTGCTCGCCCGCGCCGCCGACCCGGTCGTTGTGAGCGCCGCGACCGTCGACGCCGACATCTCCCGCGCGCGCCGCGCGCTGCAGCACCGCCGCGCCCGTCGTACAGCGGGCTCGCTGCTCGTCGTCGGGGCGGCTGGCGGTGCGCTGACGCTTGTGCGATCTGACACACCAGCGACGCGTGAGCCGGACGTCGCGGTTGCGCGGACGCCCGTCGTGAGTCGGGCGCCGAAGCCGGTGGCGACGCTACGGACGACGCTGCTCGTCGCCTACACCGGCGCGCAGCCGTCGGGCTACCGCGTGAAGTCGGTCCCGCAGGGCTGGGAGATCCAGGGCGCGGACCCGTTCGCGATGACGATCGCGCCGGTCGGGTTTGCGGACCAGCAGCCAGCGTCGTTCGTCGGCAAGCTCGTCGTGATGCTGCGCTCCGCCGACGACAACGGCCCGCCGCAGGGCAAGCCGGTCAAGGTGGGGGAGCGCACGGGCTACGTCAGCCACGCCGAGCAGACCGCGGTGCTGACCTACCAGGACGCGCGCGGGCACTGGATCCAGGTCCAGGTCCCGCCGTCACTGCACTGGACCGATGAGCAGATCGCCAGCTTCGGCGCCGGCGTCGAGATCACCCGCGACGCCAACCCCGGCCGGGGCTAACCCCCGGAACGCTGCGCGGACGAAGCACTAGCCACGGCAGACTCCTGCTCCTGGGGTGCAGTTGAGCGATCGCTAGGTTTCGTACATGCCGGCGAGCCGTCTCCCGCAGCGACGCCCTAGCGCACTGCTCGAGCTTCCTGACCGCGCGGCACTTCTAAAGGCACATCTCGACGCGCCTCTGAAATCGATAGAAGAGGAGCTGCGCCGCCCGATCACCGTTCAATACGAAGTTGGCCTTGATACAACGCAAGTGAGTCGGGTCTCCGAGTTCGAGGTCGCACTAGATCGTGCTTGCCGCCGGGCAACCCGCTTCCTGCTAGCGACGCCTGGCAACCCCTTTTTCCCAGTCTCGCCTCGGATTGGCGGCTTGGTCTTCGATAGCGTCGAGATCTCGAGCTATCGCGCGAAGCACACGCTGCATGGGCAGTCGCTAAGTGTCGCGCAGCGTGCCCCGATTCTGTTGAACGTCCTAAGTTTGGTATTCGCGCTACCCGCTAACGTCTTGCAAATCCGACACCTCACGTCCGAGGAACGCGACTACGTGACGCGCGCAGAGCTTGAGGTCGATCTAGTTGAGTTGCGAGCGCAGCTGGAAGAGCTTCGCAAGTCGGCGCGCAACGCTGGGAAGCTGGGGGAAGGCCGAGGCCATTTCCTCGTGGAGATTGCTGCCGAGCCCGGCTCACCGTCGCGGGGAGAGGTCACGGTAACGGTGAGCGGCGACGCGGTCGACCAGGCTGCTCCCGCGCGCTGATCGAGGATTTGCTCGGACAGCTTCAATAGCCGGAACCCTGCGTCCTGCCGGATCACATCGTCCGAGCGTAACGAGGATTACCGGTTTGGA
>JBHELW010000180.1:0-7422 GCA_046262915.1 Mycobacteriales bacterium
CGGCAACCGTGCCTCGACGACGAGATGACCGAGCTCGCGCTGCAGCTCGGCGAGCCCGTGGATCGTGCGCACCCGACCCTGGCCCTGCCCGCGCAGATAGGCGGCACCCACGGCGTAGCGCCGCGACGGCGGGTCGAACCGGTTGAACACCATCAACGCGGCCCAGGCCCGGTAGAAGTCGATGTCGTGCGCATAGGAAAGCAGTGACGTGATCTGCGCGCCCGGTGGGCGCGCGGCGACTTCCGAGACGGCGACCGAGCCGTCCGGCCGGCGAAACCACTCCATGTGGGTCAGTCCGGTGCCGAGGCCCAGCGCCGACAGCGCGGCCGGGCCGACGCGGCGGATCTCGTCGTACGCCGGAACGCTGATGTCGCGTGGCAGTAGCACGACCCACTGCATCCACGGGTTGCGCACGACCTCGAGTGGCGTCGGGTAGTAGCGCGACACGGAGTGCCAGACGACGTCGCCGTCGACGCACACGCTGTCGAAGGAGTGCTCGTCGCCAGTCATGAACTCCTCGAGCAGCGTGGGCGCATGCGGCGACAGTGGCTGCACCGCCAGCCACTCGCGCAACGCGTGGTCACTGTCGAGCCGGAACGTCGACACCGCCCCGGCGCCTGCAGGCGGCTTCGCGACGACGGGGTAGCCGACTTCGTGCACGAACTGCCGCGCCGTCTCGGCGCTGCCGACGAGCTGGTGGCGTGCACACGGCACTCCGGCCGCCCGCAGCACCGTCTTCATCCGCGACTTGTCGCGGAAGTTGTGTGCGGTCTCGACGTTCATCCCGGCGATGCCGAGCGCCTCGCGGACCTCGGCGAGGGGCACCTGCAGCTGCTCTAGCGCGGCGACGAGCGCGTCCACCCCGCCGAGCCGCGGCGCGAGCCCGCGCACCGCGTCGGCGATCTGCTGCGGGTCCATCCCGTCGGCGACGACGTAGTGCGCCGCCAACTTGCCGCGCAGCCGCGGTGGCAGCTTCTCCACCGGATCCTGGCTGACCAGACCGAGTCGTACGCCGGGGAGGTCTGCTGCGGCGTCAACGAAACGCAGTGTGGCCTCAAGGAAGAACGGCGCGACGAACACGACGGCGGCCATCGGTCGGGAGCCTAGTTAAGCGGCCGCGCACCGACCAACGCGTCGCGCCTAGGATCCGCCCGTGAACGTCATCTTCGTCGAGCCGGCTTTCCCGAAGAACCAGCGCGAGTTCGTGCGCGGGCTGGCGTCCGTCGGGGCGTCGGTCATCGGGATCGGCGAGCGCCCGGGCGACTGGCTCGATGACGAGCTGCGCGGCTGGCTCTCGCACTACCAACAGGTGGGCTCGGTCACCGACACCGGCGCGCTCTCCGACGCCGTGCGCTGGGTCCAGGACAAGGTCTACGTCGACCGGCTCGAGGCCACCGTCGAAGCCCACATCATGTCGACGGCCAAGGTGCGCGAGGCGTGCGGCATCTCGGGCACGTCGCTGCGGACGGCCTACCTCTGTCGCGACAAGCCGACCATGAAAGAGGTGCTGCGCGACGCGGGTGTGCCCTGTGCCGCGTCCACCGCTGCGCACAACGCCGCCGAGGTCTACGAGTTCGTCGACCGCGTCGGCTTCCCGCTCATCCTCAAGCCGCGCGCCGCGGCGGGCGCGGCCGGCACGGTGCGCGTCGACAACGCCGACGAGCTCGACAGCGCGCTCGCCCAGTTCGGCGGCAGCGGGACCGACTCGATCGCCGTAGAGGAGTTCATCGAAGGGCACGAGGGGTTCTACGACACAGTCGCGATCGACGGTCAGGTCGCGCACGACTTCGCCTCGCACTATTTCCCGAATGTCCTCGACGCGATGCGCGACCGCTGGGTCGCGCCGGAGTTCATCGCGACGAACCGCATCGACAGTGCGCCGGCCTACCGCGAGGTGAAGGAGATGGGCCAGCGCGTCATCGAGGCGCTGGGCATCGGCACCTCAGCGACGCACATGGAGTGGTTCTACGGAGACCGCGGCCTGAAGTTCTCGGAGATCGGCTGCCGGCCGCCAGGTGTGGGCGCATGGGACCTCTACGCCGCGGGTAACGACATGGACATCTACCGCGAGTGGGCACACGCCGTCGTTCATGGCGCGCCGGCGCAGAAGCCGTCGCGCCGGTTCAGCGCGGGCATCGTCGCGCTACGGCCCGACCGCGACGGCCAGATCTCGGGCTACACCGGTGTCGACGGGGTGAACCACGCCTACGGCCAGTGGATCCTCGACGCGCACCTGCCGCCCGCGGGCACGCCAACGCAGCCGGTCGAGGCGGGCTACATGGCCAACGCCTACGTGCGCATGCGCCACCCCGACTACGACGAGCTCCATCGGATGCTCGACGACGTCGGGCGAACCCTTCGGGTGCACGCCGCGTGACGGTCGTCTCCCTGCTCGGCCCGCAACGCCCCACGCCGTACGTCAAAGAGACCTTCGACTCCCTCGGCGTCACGGGCCCGGTGGCGACGATCCGCGCCGGCTGGCAGGAGCAGGAGCCGGACGACGCCGACCTGGACGCGCACCTCGGCGGCTCGCGCAACCTGCGGCTCTACATCCGCTGGCTCGACGTGCTCGACCGAGACCCCGAGTTCTTCGCCGCCGATCGGCAACGGATGGCGGTACTGCGCGAGATGCAGGACATCTACACCGTCCGCCTCGACTACGCGCTGCAGGCGGTCTACGCCGTGCAGCGCCGACCGGGCCACCCCGACGTACATGCCGCTGAGCTTGCGGACGCACTCGCGGCCGTGCGGGCGCTTGACGACCACCACTTCGACCAGACGCAGGCAGTGCACGCGGAGTTCTACGCCGCGTACCCCCCCGACGAGCGCGACGTCGTCGTCGAGCACCGCAATGCGATCGCGCGCGCGCTGGCCGACTCGCCCGGGGTCGCCATCGCCGGTGGCCACGTCGCGGTGCTGATCAACTGCCTGCACCTGTTCAACATCGCGGCCCTCGCCGGCGATCGGCCGGTCGTCGCGTGGTCCGCCGGCGCGATGGCGGTCGCGGAGCGGGTGGTGCTCTTCCACGACCGTGCACCGCAAGGACCCGGGCACCCCGAGGTGCTCGACGCCGGGCTGTCGCTCGTCCACGGGATCGTCCCGCTGCCGCACGCGCGGCGGCGCCTGCTCATCGACGACCACGTGCGGATGGCCGTGCTCGCGCAGCGGTTCGCGCCGGCCGCGTGCGTGCCGCTGGACCAGGGGGCTCGCGTCGACTACGCCGCTGGCGCAACGACGTGCCCGCCGGGCGTGCTCGCCATCGACGAAGACGGTCGGGTCGCCGCACGGGCGGCGGCATGAGCCCCGTCCCGCGCACCCGCGCGCAGACCAAACTCGCGATCAGCCGGCTGCGCGAGCGCCGTCCGCTCGACACCAACGCGGTCGACCGCTTCCTGGCGGAGCACGACGTACCGATCGTCGAGGGCTCCCGGGCGACGTTCCTCTACCGCGGAGAGGCGAAGTCCGTCCGCGTGCAGCACTCCGTCTACGGCCTGCAGCCGGGACTCGAGCTGAGCCAGCTACCGGGAACCGACCTGTGGGCGCTCGTCGTAGAGCTGCCCGAGGGGTCGCGGATGGAGTACAAGCTCGAGGTCGACCACGGCGACTACAGCGAGCTCATCGACGACCCGCTCAACCCGCGGCTGACGTACAACCCGGTCGGGACCAACTCGGTGTGCTTCGCAACCGGGTACGAGGCGCCCGACTGGGCCGAGCCCGACCCCGACGCCCGGGAAGGCACGCTGGTCGACGTCGCCGTGCCGAGCAAGGCGCTGCGCCGCGACTACCCCGTGACGATCTATCTCCCCGCGCGCTTCCGCAAAACCGCGGCCTACCCGCTGCTCGTCGTGCACGACGGCGGCGACTTCGTGAAGTACGCGTCGATGAAGACCGTGCTCGACAACCTCATCCACCGGCTCGACGTGGCCGAGACCATCGTCGCGCTGACGCATCCGCGCGACCGGCTGAAGGAGTACGCGAACCACGCCGCGCACGCGCGGTTCGTCACGCAGGAGCTGGTACCGGAGCTCGAGCGCACGTTTCCGATCATCGCGGCACCCGAGGCGCGGTGCGTGATGGGGTCGAGCTTCGGCGCGGTCGCGTCGCTGTCGACCGCCGTTCGCTACCCGAACTACTTCGGCGCGTTGCTGCTGCAGTCCGGGTCTTTCGCGTTCACCGACATCGGCAACGACCACGGTGGTGGCCCGGTGTTCGACCCGGTCGTGAAGTTCGTCAACGCCTATCGCGACCGGCCGCGCCGAGTTGCCGACCGCGTCTTCGTCAGCTGTGGGATGTACGAGCCGCTCATCTACCGCAACCGGTCGTTCGTGCCGCTCTTGCAGTCAACGGGCATGGAGGTGCGCTACGTCGAGTCGCGCGACGGGCACAACTGGGTGAGCTGGCGCGACCGGCTGCGTGACGGGCTGTCCTGGGTGTTCCCCGGTCCGACGAAGATGGTCTACGAGTAAGAGGGTGCGATGAAGGCGACGACGCGGTGGTTCTCCGAGCGGCTCCAGGAGCATGTCTCGCTCGCGCGCTGGGGCACCTTCGGCACGCCGGTCCTGGTCTTCCCGACCGCCGGCGGCGACGCCGAGGAGATCGAGCGGATGAAGCTCATCTACGTCTGCGAGGAGCTCCTCGACGCGGGCCGCGTGAAGCTCTACTCGGTCGACAGCGTCGCCGGCCGCGCCATGGTCGGCGCGGAGGGTCCACCTGAGTACCGGATGCGGCTGATGAACTTCTTCCACGATTTCGTGCGCAACGAGGTTGTGCCGGCGATCATCGATGACTGCGGCGGCTCACCGCTCGGCATCATCGCGACGGGCTCGTCCATCGGCGCGTTCAACGCGCTCGCAATGGTGTGCCGCTACCCGGATGCCTTCCACAAGGCCATCTGTATGAGCGGCACCTACGACGTCACGCGGTTCTACGAGGGCGCACCGATGACGCAGGACCTCTACGACGCCTCGCCACTGCATTTCCTGCCCGACCTGGAAGGGCCACAGCTCGACCAGCTGCGGGAGCGCTACGTGCTGCTCGCGAGCGGCCAGGGCGACTACGAGGACATCGGTGAGTCCTGGCGCGCGGCGCACGCACTCGGCTCGAAGGGCGTGCCGAACCGCGTGGACCCGTGGGGCGTCGAGTGGGAGCACAACTGGCCTACCTGGCGCGCGATGCTGCCGCAGTACCTCGAGGAGCTCGCCTAGCCGAACCGCGCGCGCCGGAGTGAGCTAGCCAGGCGGCGGCCAGCATCGCGACGACCCCGGCGACCGGCCACACCAGCCGCGGCGCCACGCCGTAGAACGGCGTCCCCAACAACGGCGCGAGCAGCATGCCGCCGATGGACGCACCGGCGTACAGGCTCTGGTAGCGGCCGACCATCCCGGCTGGCGCGAGGTCGGCCGCACGGGCGGTGGCCGTCGGCTTGAAGAGCATCTCCCCGGCCGTGATGACGAGCACGGCGATGAAGACGACCGCGACGTAGGGCGCCGCGCCGAGGACCAGCCAGCCCAGCCCGACGATGGCGTAGCCCGCGGCGATGACCGGGACCGCGGGGCGCACTGCGAGCCGGCGCGCGATCCGCGGCTCGAACAGCACGATGACCGCGCAGTTCACGGAGACGGTGAGCCCGTACGTCAGCGGTGGCGCGCCGTGGTCGGCGAGGAAGAGCGGCAGCACGGTGTAGAGCAACCGGTAGCTCGTGTCCGCGGCGAGCGCGCTGACGATGAGCACGCGGATGGCGCGGTCGGTTCGGAGCACGTGCAGCAGCGAGCGCGGCGCGTCGGCGTCGCGCACGATGCGCGGCGACGGGCACCACCGCAGAATCGCGCCGAGCAGCACGAGCGACGTGACCGCGTCGAGGACGAAGACGAACGTGAAGTTCGTGCCGGCGAGCAGACCACCGAGCGGCGGCCCGAGGACGGTGCCCAGGTTGGCGGCGGCGCGGGACAGCGCGATCCCTTCGCGTCGCCGCTCGGGCGGCAGCCCGGTCGCGACGAGCGCGCTTATCAACGGCCGGCTCATCCCGCCCGTGAGCCCGGCCGCCAGCGACAGTGGTGCGAGCAGCGGTGTCGGCGCGACCGGGAAGAGCGCGCACGCGGCGGTCCACGCTGCCAGGGAGGCGACGAGCGCTGACCGAAACCCGTACCGGTCGCCGAGCGAGCCGCCGGTGAGGTTGCCGACAACGGCGCCGACGCCGAACGTCGCCGTGACGAGGCCGGCGGCTCCCGGCGTAAAGCCGCGGGCATCGACGAGGTAGAGCGTGAGGTAGAGCCAGGCGACGGCACCCGCGGTGTTGACGACCTGGCCGACGAGCAGTGCCTTCAGCCACGTCGGCGAGGTGCGGAACACATCGTCACTGTGCCGGACGCGCGCGGCTCCGTCTCTGGCTATTCGCGGTGGGCCCGGGTACGACGCGCATCGTGCCGGCCGAACTCACGGTGGACGTGGCGGGACAGCGCGTTCGGGTGTCGAGCCTGGACCGCGTGCTCTTCCCGGCGACCGGATTCACGAAGGCCGAGCTCGTCGACTACTACGTGCACGTCGCGGACGCACTCTTGCCGCACCTCGGCCAACGGCCGCTGACGCTGCATCGGTACCCGGAAGGTGTCGGCGGACCGCACTTCTTCCAGACGCGAACGCCGCCGCACCCGGACTGGGTGCAGACCGCGACGATGCACTTCCCGCGCACCGGCAAGACGTTCGAAGCGCCCGTCATCGACGACCTGCCGTCGCTGGTGTGGGCGGCGAACCTCAGCGCGATCGAGCTGCATCCGTTCCTCGGCCGCGTCGCTGACCTCGGCACGCCGACCGTCGTCGTGTTCGACCTCGACCCGGGCGCGCCCGCCGAGCTTGTCGAGGCATGTGCGGTCGCGCTGCGGCTGCGCGCGCTGCTCGACGACGCAAGCCTCGCGTCCTACCCGAAGACCTCTGGCGCGAAAGGCATCCACGTCGTCGTCCCGCTCAACACACCGACGACCTACGACGAGACGAAAGCGCTCGCCCGCACCCTCGCCCGCACGCTCACCGCCGACGACCCGGCCGGTGTCACGGATCGGATGACGCGCGCGCTGCGACCCGGCAAGGTGTTCGTCGACTGGAGCCAGAACGACGCCGGCAAGTCGACCGTCGCGCCCTATTCGCTGCGCGCACTCCGTGTGCCGACCGCGTCGGTGCCGCTCGTTTGGGCCGAGATCGAGGCCGTCGTGCGCGACCGCGATGCACGCGGTCTCCCGTTCACGATCGACGCTCTGCGCACGCGTCTCGCGCAATCCGGTGACCTGCACGCGCGCGTCCTTACGCAGCGCCAGCGCCTGCGACGACGCTGAGGCGGCGTGGCCCCGCAATCGGCTTCTCGCATCGGCGCGATGTGCCTATTGCTCGCTGCGAATGACCGTTCGCGGCACGCCCGCAATCCACTCCCAC
>JBHELW010000181.1:0-6862 GCA_046262915.1 Mycobacteriales bacterium
TTGCCACCCGGCGATTGGCGCGACGACCTCACCGGCGCGCAGGTCGATGGCGGTGACGTGTCGGTCGGCGAGCTGCTCTCGGACTTCCCCGTCGCGCTGCTGGCTCGGCGCTAGGCCTGGCTGCGCGCGTAGACGTCGCCCCTGACGTCGACGAGTACCGTGGCGTAGCCGTTCCACGATGTGACGTCGACGAGGCCGCACTCGTGGTTGACGTCCATCGCATAGCCCAGGCGCCACGCGCCGAGGTAGCGCTCCGCGAGCCGACAGTGCTGGGTCTGGTCCACGAATGCGACGAACGTGCGACCGTTCGAGGCGTGCACATGCGGTGCCGCGATGTAGGTGGCCGTACCGGCCGGCTGCCCCGGGATCTCGCGGGTCCGCCACGCGCCGCGGTAGTCGGCCTCGACCGTCGTGCGGTCGCGCAGCCAGGCGACGTAGGTGCCGGTGCCGGCGGTGTAGGCGTCCGGTGACCGGTTCTGTCCGCCGTCGCTCGCGAACACGCGCGACTGCCACGCGCCGTCCGACGACACCGCTGACCACAGGTCGACGTTGTCGGGCGCCGTGGTCTCACGTGACCAGAACAACGTCGCACCGCCGCCGGGTCGCGGCGTGATCGTGACCTCGTACTCGGTAACGGGTGTGTTCGTGATGCGCTGCGTGGGAGTGGCGGTCCCCATGGTCTTCGCCTGGTAGAGGTCCCACTGCGAGCTCGGTTCGGGCCCGGCCGCGTGGGACCACACGGCCCACCAGCGGCCGTCGCGGGCCATGACGTCGCCGAAAAAGGCACCGGCGGCGTCAATCAGGTGGCCGGCCGTGTAGGCGCCGGATGAGGTGCGTTTGGTGATGCGCAGGCCGCCACTGCCGCGGTAGAGCAGGTAGGTGCCGGTGCGGTCCACCGCGACGGCGAGCACCGACCCCACGTACGGCGTTGCCTCGCTCCGCCACCGCCCGCGCCAGCTCTCGACGTAGGAGATGCGCGCTGTCCCGGTGCACTCGCGGGGGTTCGGATAGCACGGGTCCTCGCCGACGAAGCCGTGGACGACCGCGCGGTCGTCTACGGCGCTGTCGAATCCGGTGTGCGGCGGATCCTCCGCCCATACGACTACCGGCGGCCCGAGCGTCCCGGTCGCCGCGGCCGGAGCGACATGCGTCGCTAGCGGAGCCACGATCAGGATCGCCGCCACGAGGATTCGGACCAGTCTCATCGGTCCATTGTCGACGGCGCGCGGCCTGCATAAGCACGTGCGCGGACGTTTTCGGCGTCGCTGTCTGGTTTCCGCCCCACCCAATCTCCACTTGACTGGCCTGGACTACCGGTTTGTCGGCGTGTCGCGGTAGTGCCAGCCAGTCAAGTCGAGGTTCCGGGCGGGGCGGCGGGCGGCGGACGGCCGGCGGCGGCGGACGGGGCGTTGAGTTCGGGGCGGGCGGCGGACCGGGCGTGGGGTTCGGGGCGGGCGGCGGACTGGGTAGGGGGCGGGCGTGACGCAGCCGTGGGTGTGGGCGCCGGTCGCTGCGCGTGTCGACATCGAGGTCGACGGCGAGCGGCATCCGATGGAGCGCTCGGCCAACGGCAGATGGACAGCCGGGCTCGCGTTGCCTGCTGGCACCGAGTACGCGTTCGTCGTCGACGGCGCGGAGCCGCCTATCCCGGACCCGCGCGCGCCCTGGCTGCCAGCGGGCGTGCATGGTGCGGCGCGGAGCGTCGATCACCGGACGTTCGCGTGGCACGACGACGGGTGGGCAGGCTTCGACCTGCCCACCGCGGTCATCTACGAGATGCACATCGGCACGTTCTCGGCGGCGGGCACGTTCGACGGCGGGGTTGCGCACCTGGACCATCTCGTCGCTCTCGGTGTCACCGCCGTCGAGGTGATGCCCGTGAACGCGTTCTCCGGCGACCGGGGGTGGGGCTACGACGGAGTCGGCCTCTACGCCGTACACGAGCCCTACGGCGGGCCCGCGGGGTTCAAGCGGTTCGTCGACGAATGCCACGCGCGCGGACTCGCGGTCGTGCTCGACGTCGTCTACAACCACCTCGGGGCGGCAGGCAACTACCTCGGCCGGTTCGGGCCGTACTTCACCGACAAGTACCGGACCCCGTGGGGGCCGGCGGTCAACTTCGACGACGCGGGCAGTGACGAGGTGCGCGCCTTCGTCGTCGACAACGCGCTCATGTGGCTGCGCGACTACCACTGCGACGCGCTGCGTCTCGACGCCGTGCACGCGATCCACGACGCGTCCGCGACGCACATCCTCGAGGAGCTGGCCGTGGCGGTCGCCGCTCTGGCGAGGGAGGTCGGGCGTCCGCTCTATCTCATCGCGGAGAGCGACCTCAACGACCCGCGCGTCGTCGAGCGCCGCGAGCTCGGCGGCTACGGCGTCGACGCACAGTGGTCCGACGACTTCCACCACGCGCTGCACGCCGTCCTCACCGGAGAGCGCGACGGCTACTACGTCGACTTCGGCTCGCTCGGCGACTTCGCGACCGCGCTGCGCCGCGCATTCGTCTACGTCGGCCAGCACTCGGCGTACCGCCAGCGCCGTCACGGGCGCACGCCCGCTGGGCTGCCGGCCTGGCGCTTCCTCGGCTACGCGCAGAACCACGACCAGATCGGCAACCGCGCGCCAGGCGAGCGCGTCGTGCATCTGGTGAGCCCGGGGCTCGCGAAAGTCGCGGCCGCGCTCGTGCTGCTCGGCCCATTCGTCCCGCTGCTTTTCCAAGGTGAGGAGTGGGGGGCGTCGACGCCGTTCCAGTACTTCACGTCGCACGACGACGCGGAGCTGGCGCGGGCCGTGCGCGACGGCCGGCGCGCGGAGTTCGCGACCTTCGGGTGGGATCCCGCGAGCGTGCCAGATCCGCAGGACGCGCAGACGCACCGCCGCTGCGTCCTCCGCTGGGACGAGCTCGACGCGGAGCCGCACCGCGAGCTTCTCGACTGGCACCGCCAGCTCATCGGGCTGCGTCGTGCGACACCGGACCTAGCGCCCGGCGCGCTGGACGACACCGAGGTCGATTACGACGAAGCCGCGCGCTGGCTCGTCATGCGCCGGCCGGCTGCGGTCGTCGTGTGCAACTTCAGCAAGCACCAGCAGGTGATACCGCTGAGACATCCCGGGGGCGTCGTCCTGACGTCCGCCGCGGATCCGGTGATCAGCGCAGGTGGCATCCGGCTGGCCGCCGAATCAGTGGCTGTGCTCCGGGAAACATCTGGCGCCTAGGACCGTTGTACCTGGCAGTCGCCGGGTAGGCCCAAGGTGACCCCGGTGCTCGCCCCCCAGCCCTTCAGGGAGAACCGTGCGTCCTCGTCTTGCCCTGCTCGCCGCTGCATCGACTCTCGCGCTGCCCACGCTCGCCGGCACGCTGACGGCGGCGCACGCCACGCCGGTTGCGCCCGGTTCGTTCAGCTCGCCCAACGTCGAGTGGCTCGGCAACATCCCCGACGCCGCAGGCATCAGCGCGAAGTTCATCACTGACGGTGGCAAGGCGAAGTGGATGTACCTCTCCACGTCCAAGGGCCTGACGATCTACGACGTCTCCAACCCAGAGCTGCCGTTGCCCGCGGGGTCGCTGCCGCTGCCGAACTTCGAGAACGAGGACATCGACGGCAACGACAAGCTCGCGGTGATCTCGACCTCACCCGGCGGCGACGTCTACGTCATCGACACGACCAACAAGAACCTGCCGACACTCGCCGCGCACCTGACGACGAACGACGGTGACGCGCACACCTCCAACTGCATCGACGCCTGCGACCGCTGGCTCTACTCGACCGAGGGCTCCTACCTCAAGGCCATCGACCTGCAGCAGGCGCTGGCCGGCGGCAGTGACGCGCAGGTCATCCACCGCATCAACTTCGACGACTACGTCGGCGCCGTGCACGACGTCGACCAGGACGCCACCGGCATCGTCTGGATGACCGGGGGCAACGGCGGCGCCGGCTACGCGGTCCACCCGCTGACGACGGGCGTCTCCGCCGCGCTGCGGCAGCGCACGCGCAACGCGTCGCCGCTCAACCCCGTCAACGTGACGAACATGATCGTCAACGGCAAGAACTGGGGCCGCGACAAGTCGGTCAACGACTTCATCCTGCACAACAGCAAACGCCCCAGCCGCGCGACGTACCGCCAGACGCCCGGCGCCTCGCAGATCGAGCAAGGCGGCGTCTTCCTCACGACCGAGGAGGACTACCTCGGCGACACCGGCGGCGGCGCAGCGGAGTGCTCGGGTGCCGGTCGCTTTCACACCTGGGACGCGACGGGGTCGACAGCCACCGGCGCGCCGTTGCGCAAGCTCGACACGTTCACGCTCAGCGAAGGCACGCTCGACCCGATCAAGGGCGACCGCCAGGTCGCGACGCCGTTCTGCGGCGCGCACTGGTTCACCGTGCAGGACAACATCGTGGCGATCGGCATGTACGACGCGGGGACCCGCTTCCTCGACGTGAGCGACCCGCGGAAGATCCGCCAGGTCGGCTTCTTCTTCTCGGCCGACCAGGAGACGTGGGCGTCGTACTGGGTGCCGGGTTCGAACATCGCGTACTCGGTCGACCTCGAGCGGGGCCTCGACATCCTGCAATACAAGGGGACGCCGCCGGCCGGCACCGTCTACCGCGCGCCGGCCCCGGTGCGCACCAAGCCGACGTTCCTCCGGCCCAGCCCAACCCTCGGCTACGCCTGCCCGCTCGTGGTGCGTGCCGCCGCCGCCGTCCGCCGGTAGCGCCCCCGGTAGCGTCTGCGCCGGCCCGACCCGGCGACCTCGAGGGGCAGCGTGACCAGCAGACCGTTCCCGGACTCCAGTCCCGCGCGCGGCTTTCCGCGCTGGCTCATCCCCACGGGGATCGTGCTGCTCATCGTGCTGCTGGCGTACGGCGGGCTGAAGGGCTCTTACAACACGCTCGTCCGCAAGGACCAGGCGGTCGACACGCAGTTCGCCAACGTCGAGGTGCAGCTGCAGCGCCGCTACGACCTCGTCCCCAACCTCGTCAGCGCGGTGCGCGCCGCGTTGAAGCAGGAGCAGACGGTCTTCGGCGAGATTGCCGAGGCTCGCACCCGCTACGCCGGAGCGACCTCGACCGAGGGCCGAGTGAAGGCCTCGAACGACCTCGAGGGCGCGCTCGCCCGGTTGCTCGTCATCGTCGAGCAGTACCCGCAGCTGCGCAGCAACGACACCATCCGCGACCTCATGGTGCAGCTCGAGGGCACCGAGAACCGGATCGCGCAGGAGCGACGCGACTACAACGCCACGGTCAACGACTACAACCTCGCGGTGCGCACGTTCCCGCGCAACCTCATCGCGGGGATGTTCGGCTTCCACCGTCGCACGCCGTTCGCGGCTACGGCGGGCGCTGGGACGGCGCCGCGCGTCGACCTCGGCACCGAGCCGTCGGCGACCCCCACGCGCTGATGCGCATCGGCGCGGTCGTGGGCGCCGTCGGCATCGTCGCCGTGCTCGCGGCACCGGCGGGCGCGAAGCGCGACTATCCCAAGCCGACGGGCTACGTCGTCGACGTCGCGGTGGCGATCGACGACACGACGCAGGTCGACATCGAGGCCGAGCTCATCGGCTACGAGAGCCGCACGAGTAACGAAGTCGCCGTCGCTGTCGTCCGCGACCTCGGCGGCCAGAGCATCGAGAACTACGCCAACGACCTGTTCGGTGTCTGGGGGGTCGGCAAGGAGGGGCGGGACAACGGTGTCCTGCTCGTCATCGCGCTCGACGCGCGGCAGCTGCGCATCGAGGTCGGACGCGGGCTCGAGCCGGAGCTCACCGACGTCGAGTCAGCGGAGATCATCCGCGATGACATCGTGCCGGCCCTCCGCGCGGGCGACGTCGCGGCGGCGGTTCGCGACGGGGAGCGCGCGATCCGCCACGCGCTCGGCGATCCCGCCGCCGCCAGCTTCGCGCCCAGCCAGATTGCGGCGCCGGTGACGTCGTCGCGTCCATCGAGCGGCTCGGGTTGGCAGCTGCTATTTCTCCTGCTGCCGCTGGGGGTGGTCCTGTTGTCGATGTCGGCCGCGGGCCGCCGACGGCGCGGGCTCGGCGGCTTCTTCGGACCCGGCATCTTCATCCCCGGCGGCTTCGGCGGATGGAGCAGCGGCTCCGGCGGTGGGTTGGGCGGCGGTGGCGGCTTTGGCGGGTTCGGCGGCGGCGGGTCCGGTGGAGGTGGCGCCAGTGGTGGCTGGTGACGCCGTGGCCGCGGCGCAGCCGGACATGGCAACGTCGGCGCCGCCGCTGACGCGTCGGCAGCTCCGGCGGATCGAGCGCATGGTCGCCGCGGCGGAGCGCGCCAGCGGCCTGCAGTTCTGCGTCTACGTCGGACCGACCGAAGATCACCCCAGGGCGCACGCGGAGCGACTGCTCACTGCAGCCGGGGCACGCAGGCAGCCCGCGGTGCTCGTGCTCGTCGCGCCCGCGGTCCGTCGGTTCGAGATCGTCACGGCGCCGATGGCGCGACAGCGGCTGAGCGACCGCGCCTGTCGGCTCGCGGCGGCGTCGATGGCGGCGAGCTTCGCCGTGGGTGACCTCGCCGGTGGCGTCGTGACCGGGCTGTCGATGCTCGCCGAGTCCGCGGGACGTCCCGACCAGTCAGCGGCACTCGGCGAGCAGCTGCCCGACGTTCTCAGCGGCTAGCGGACCTCGCGCAGTCAGCCCGCGGCGCTCGCGTCCTTCGCGCGCGCGCGGAGCGCCCGCGCGACACCGTCGGCCCCTTCGACGACGAGCCGGCGGAGCGCCGGCACGGGTTTGGCAGCTCGCAGGAACGCCTCGCTGCGGTCGATGGTCGACTGTTCGATCAACGTCGAGGGATACATCCCGATGACGATGTCCTGCGCCATCTCGATGGTGCGGTGCTCCCAGATCGTC
>JBHELW010000182.1:0-5031 GCA_046262915.1 Mycobacteriales bacterium
GGTCGTGGCGAGCGGTGAGCAGAGCGCGACGACGAGCAGCGCGACCGCTACGGCGAACCAGCGGGCTGCGGTGACGCTCGGGGACCGGCCACGCGCCCGTGCGGCGCGGCGCAGCCCGACGTAGCCGAGCACCAGCACCGCGATGCCCAGCACGGCAGCGGGGTCCGCGTGCCACGCGAGCGGCGTCACGACCCGAGGCTAGTGCCGTCACGCCGAGACCCCGGAGCCGCGGTCTTCGGACCGGCGCGGCAGAGTTGTCTCGCCGAAAACGGCTCGAATAGGTTTGTCGCGTTCACCTCCGGCTCGTGGCGAGATTGGCGGACCCGCGTGCGACTCGTGCCCCGGCTGCCGCGGACCGCGCGCCTGGTGGCAACGTCGCTGCTGCTCCTTGTCGCCGCCTGCACCCGGGAGCCGGTCACCGCGCAGGCGCGGGCGCAGAACCGCATCTACGGGCTGACCTACGTGCTCGCGCTGTTCGTCTTCTTCCTCGTCAACGGCGTGCTGATCTATGCGGTCATCCGTTACCGGAGACGGCCCGACGACGACGGCTCGTTGCCGCCGCAGACACACGGCAACACGGCGGCTGAGGTCACCTGGACGGTTATCCCGCTCATCGTCGTCCTCGGACTCTTCTGGCTCAGCTACACCGGCATCAAGGAGATCGACAAGCCGCACAAGACCTACGGCGCGGTGATCCAGGTCCAGGGGTTCCAGTGGTTCTGGACGTTCAACTACGGCAACAACGTCACGGTCAAGCCGGGGCCACGGCCGGAGGACTACCCGGTCCTCGTCGTGCCGTACGGCGAGAACATCAAGATCGTGGAGACGAGCGACAACGTCATCCACTCGTTCTACGTACCGAACTTCCTCTTCAAGCGCGACGTCGTGCCGGACCGGGAGAACACCTTCGAGTTCCGCGTGGACGTGCCCGGCGTCTACCGCGGACAGTGCGCGGAGTTCTGCGGCACCGGCCACGCGATGATGAACTTCGTGGTGCGCGCGGTGACCCGCGGCGAGTTCGACAAGTGGTACGCCGAGCAGAAGGCGAATGCCGGGTGTGGCGCGACGAAGGCGGCGCCCGCCTCGGCCCTGCAGATCTCCTCGCTCGCCGGGCAGACGCAGTTCGACAAGGACTGCCTCGTCGCGAAGGCGGGCGCCCCGACGACGCTGACCTTCCGCAATGGTGGTGGCCTGCCGCACAACTGGGCACTGTTCACGAAGGCGCCGGACGCGGGCGGTCAGCAGATCGTCGCGGGGAAGATCATCCAGTCGGGCAGCGAGCCGGTGCAGGTGCCCGCGCAGCAGCCGGGCTCGTACTACTTCCTGTGCCAGGTCCATCCCGGCATGAACGGCACCTACCAGGTTCGCTGAGCGAGGAGACAACGTGACAACGCTCGCCGAGCGACCGACCGCGACGCCTGCGGGCGTGCCCCGCCCGCGGTCGAAGGCCATCGACTACCTCACGACGACCGACCACAAGAAGATCGGCGTGATGTACCTGTGGTTCTCGATGACCGCGTTCGTCGTCGGCGGGATCTTTGCGCTGCTCATCCGTAGCCAGCTGGCCTCCGCACACAACACGTGGGTCGACCCCGACAGCTACAACCGCATCTTCACGATGCACGGCACCGTGATGATCTTCTTCTTCATCATCCCGGTGTGGGCGGGGTGGGGTAACTACATCGTGCCGCTGCAGATCGGCGCGTTGGACATGGCCTTCCCCCGGATCAACGCGCTGTCGTTCTGGCTGCTGCCGCCGGCGCTCATCACGGTTCTTGCCGGCTGGGCGGTCAAGGGTGGTCCCGCCGCGCAGGGCTGGACCAACTACGCCCCGCTGTCCGACATCCGGTTCGCGACCGGGCACGGCACCGACCTGTGGATCGCGGGGCTGGCCCTGGTCGGGGTCTCGTCGACCCTCGGCGCCATCAACTTCCTCGTCACGGTGTTCAAGATGCGCGCACCCGGCATGACGATGTTCCGGATGCCGGTCTTCACCTGGGCGATGACCGTGACGAGCATCCTCACGCTGCTCGCGCTGCCGGTCCTGACCAGCGCGCTGGCGATGCTCTTCATCGACCGCAACTACGGCGGGTCGTTCTTCGAGCCGGCGTTCGGCGGCGACTCGATCCTGTACCAGAACCTGTTCTGGTTCTACAGCCACCCCGCGGTCTACATCATGATCTTGCCGGCCTTCGGCCTGATCTCCGAGGTGCTGCCGGTCTTCAGCCGCAAGCCGTTGTTCGGCTACAAAGCGATCGTCGCGTCGACCGCCGCCATCGGTGCGCTCGGCTTCTCGGTCTGGGCGCACCACATGTTCACCACCGGCGCCGTGCTGCTGCCGTTCTTCTCGTTCATGACCTCGCTCATCGCCATCCCGACCGGTGTCAAGTTCTTCAACTGGCTGGCAACGCTCGTGCGCGGCAAGATCACCTTCGAGCCGCCGATGCTGTTCGCGCTGGGGTTCCTGTCCAGCTTCCTCATCGGCGGGCTCAACGGGATGTTCACCGCGTCACCCCCAATCGACTACAACCTGCACGACACCTATTGGGTCGTCGCGCACATCCACGCGGTGCTCTTAGGCGGCAGCGTGTTCGCGCTCTTCTCCGCGTTCTACTACTGGTTCCCGAAGGTCACCGGCCGCTTCCTCGACCGAAAGCTCGGCGTCGTTCACTTCTGGCTCACGCTGGTCGGGTTCCAGGTGACGTTCATGCCGATGCACGAGCTCGGCGCGCGCGGCATGCCACGGCGCATCGCCTCCTACAGCGCGAACCCCGAGTGGCAGCTGTGGAACCGGGTCGCGACGGTCGGTGCGTTCCTCATCGCGATCAGCGTGCTCATCTTCTTCTACAACCTGTTTAAGTCGGGCCGCGGGGGCGCGCCCGCGAGCGCCGACCCGTGGGAGGGCAACACGCTCGAGTGGGCGACGAGCTCGCCGCCGCCAGCCCACAACTTCGACGCGCTGCTGCCGGTGCGCACCGAGCGGCCGGTGTGGGACGACCGGCAGCGGCGGCGTAGCGAAGCTGCGCCGCCACCGGTCGAGTCGGCGGGAGCGACGGCATGACGACGATGACGGCCACGGCGGATGCGCCCCCGCACGGCGGCAAGCCGACCGGCATGTCCATGCCGCTGCTGGGCATGGTGCTCTTCATCGCGTCGGAGGTCATGTTCTTCGGCGGACTGTTCGCGGCCTACTTCAACTTCCGCGCGGACGCGCCGCAGTGGCCGCCGCCGGGCCTCTCACCCCTCGAGGCGAAGCTGCCTGCGGTCTTCACCTGCGTGCTGGTGCTCTCGTCGGTGACCATGCAGATCGGGGTGTTCGCGATCCGCCGTGGCGACGCCCGCGCTCTGGTGCGCTGGACCGCGCTCACGCTCGTGCTAGGCATCGTGTTCCTGTGCGGACAGATGTACGACTACGCGCACCTTGACTTCACGATCCGCGACGGGATCTACGGCGCGACGTTCTTCACGATGACAGGCTTCCACGGCGCGCACGTGTTCGCGGGCGCGGTCTACTTGTTCATCATCGTGATCCGCGGGTCGACGGGGCAGTTCACGCGACACCATCACGCGGCGGTCGAGGGCGCATCGATGTATTGGCACTTCGTCGACATCGTCTGGTTGGCGCTCTTCTCGACGTTGTACCTGCTGCGGTAGCCGGTGCGCACCGCGTCCCGGGTGTTCGGCGCTATCGGCGTCTTCGCGATCGTCGCTGCGTTCGTCTACTACGCGGGCCAGGGTTTCGGGCGCGACGCGACGCAGGCCGCGATGATCCTGACGTTCTTCGCGATCGCCAACGGCTACCTGTGGTTCCTCCTCCGGCACCAGGCGCGCGCTGACCTGAGCGCGTTCGGTGCGTCGCCCGTAGGCGGCGAAGCCGGACACGCCGCCGAGATCCACCTCCCGGGACCGAGCATCTGGCCCGCGGGCTACGGGCTGGCCGGGCTGCTCGTCGTACTCGGGCTGACGCTCAGCCGGGGGCTGCTCATCGCCGGCGCCGTCGTGCTCGTCGTCGCGTCAGTCGGGTGGGCGCGCGAGTCGGTGCATGGGTACCGGGGCGAGCTGGCCCGCGGCCACCGCGAGCCCGAGATGGTGCCGCATGCGCTCGTCGAAGCCGGCCAGCGGGTGGCCGAGTTCCGCGACGCGCACCGCGGCGCGGACGCGATGGTGCAGCACCTGGGGCTGGGTTGGGCGGAGATCGTCCTCGTCGGCGCCGACGGGGTGTGGGGCAACCTCGTCGTTCGCGACATCGGACACGCGCGTGAAGCGTGCGAGTTGGCGGGCGTGGCGGTGCACGAGCACTGGCCGCAGGGAGTCGGCGCGCGGGTGCGCAACGACGAGGAGTTCTGGTACCGGATGGCGGGTGGCGCGCACGGCGCGCACGTCGTCGGTCCGCGCGACGGCTACACGCAGGTCGGCGCAAAGGTGTTCGCGTCCATCGGTGCGTTCGGACTCGTCGCCGGGCTGATCTTCATCCTCGCGCAGCATCGCGGGGGACACGCCTACCAGGGCGGGCTACTGCTCGGCTGCTTCGCGCTAGCGTCCGGCTACCTGTACGTCGCGCTGCGCAACGCGCGCGGGGGACCAGCTGACTTCGTGCACGTCGGCGATCGCGGCGTCGCTGCGGAGCCGAGCGAGCCGGAGCCCTTCGACCCGGCCGCGTTGCACCTGCCCGGGCCGAGCATCTGGCCAGCGGCTTTCGGCGTAGCCGGGCTGTGCATCATGCTCGGGCTGATCGTGAGCAAGGGCCTGCTTTACGCCGGTGCCGCGCTCATCGTGCTCAGCTCGGTGGGTTGGGCCATCGAGTCGGTGCGGGAGTACCGCGCGTCGATCTCCGGACACGGCGCGCACTGACGCCGGCGGCGCCAGCCGCTACTGGATCACCATCTTGCCGACCATGCCCAAGCTCTTGTGGTACAGGCAGTAGAAGTCGTAGCTGCCCGGTTTCGCGGCGAACGTGATGGTCTTCGACTCGCCGCCGTTGACGTTCTTCGAGTCGAACTTCAGCTGGTCACTCTGCCAGGTGTGCGGGCC
>JBHELW010000183.1:0-1043 GCA_046262915.1 Mycobacteriales bacterium
GCACCACTCAGTGCCCAAGGACCGAGCACGAGCGCAGCCGCTCAGCGAACACGCCGTAGCAATCGCTCGCAGCCTCGACGACCCCGCGACGCTTGCCGCCTGCCTGCTCGCCCGCCACGACGTCCTGTGGACACCCGGCGCGGGTGCCGAGCGGGTAGCCGTCGCCCGCGAGATCGTGACGCTCGCTGAGCGCGTCGGAGACGACGAGCGCCGTAGCGAAGGACATCTGCTCACCGCTAACGCCCTCCTCGAAAGCGGCTCGCCCGCATTCCGCACCGAGCTGGATGCGTTCCTTCGCCTGGAGGACCACCTCGGCCAACCCCGACACGACTACTACGCCCTCACCCGACGCGCCGCGATCGCGCTGCTCGACGGCTCGTTGGACGAAGGCGAGCGACTCGTTCACGACGCCGCCGAACTCGGCGAACGGATCGGCGAACCGGACGCCGGCAACGTTCGCATGTCCCAGCTCCTCGAAGTCGCCCGCGCCCGCGGCGAGCCCGATCTACTGCGAGCCACCGCCGAGATGGCGGTGGGATGGTGGGTCGGGGTCCCCTCCCACGCCCACGCAGTCGCGGCCGGTCTGTTTGCCGAGGCCGGCGACCTTGATGCCGCCCGCCGCGCCCTCGACACGGTGCTCGACCTGGGAACCTGGCGAGACGACCGCAGCTACCTGTGGGCGGTGTTCGTCGGGGGGCTCACCGCCGCGGCGGCCAGTCTTGACGACCGCGAGCTGAGCCGTGAGCTTCTCGAAGAACTCACCCCGCTCGCCGACGCGTGCGGCGTGAACGGCGCCGTCGTGTGCTTCATGGGCAGCCTCGCCCATTGGGCCGGCGTCGCCGCGAAGACACTGGGCCGAACCGACCAGGCCCACGACCTACTGCTACGCGCACTGCGCGTCCATCAACGCCTGGGGGCGCGCGCTTGGGAGGCAGCCACCTGCGCCGAGCTGTTCGAGCTCGACGTCGACAGCGTCGCGTATCGCGACCGCGCCATCTCGCTCGCCGACCAACTCGGACTCGTGGGTATTACCGCCCGCATCG